>JAJSZT010000037.1 GCA_030272815.1 Deltaproteobacteria bacterium | reverse complement strand
GCGGCACGGTTTGGATGACAATTTAGTGATGCTGCGTGAAGAAATAGGCCTGGCATCAAGGAAGGGAGGTCACAAATGATATAACGTCCATAAATAACTATCTTTTAAGCATGATTTATTTACTTATTTATGGATGTCCCCAAGTATTCTCACAGAAGAATACTCTCTGATTTTAAAAGAAACAAACTGCCCTGACCCGTTTCGGGCAGCAGCGCTAAATGTTTATCGTGATATTGCCAGTGAAAGAGTAAAAGGAGATATCTGATATGGACAAAATAGAACTTTTAAAACTTATCAACAAAGGCGAATCCAGCTTTGTGGAATTTAAAGCAGATACACCGGATATTAAAGCGGAAACAATTGGGGAGTATGTTGTCTGTTTTGCAAATTCAAAGGGCGGGAAAATTCTGCTCGGCGTCGAAGATGACGGCACAATA
This sequence comes from Deltaproteobacteria bacterium, assembly GCA_030272815.1. Lineage (GTDB taxonomy): Bacteria > Desulfobacterota > Desulfobacteria > Desulfobacterales > ETH-SRB1 > B13-G4. The sequence goes on along the minus strand of JAJSZT010000037.1, from coordinate 33,129 downwards.
ACAGGACTGAAAGGCAGGTTTTCCGAATACGGTAAATGGATATCGGATGCGGTTCAGGGCTGGGCACATCCAAACATTATTGTTGATTATGAGGAGGTGCCTGTAGAAGAAGATTTGCGGGTTGCCGTGATTACTGTGCCGATTGGTGTTGCCAGGCCGTATTCCAAACGCAAGGGGAAGGATGCAAAGGAGCGTTACTATATTCGTGATGTAACCAGTTGTCGGGAAACAGATAGAGAAGAATTAAGGCGTTTATTTCAAAGCTCCGGGATGATTCATTTTGAGGTGACGCCTGTGCCAAGGTCAAAACCGGAAGATTTGAATGAAACGCTGCTTGTTGAGTATTTCAGGCGGGTCAGAGATATCGGTTATGACGATAAGTCAAAATGGCTTCGGCTTTTGATTGACAATCAGATACTTTCTGAAGAACTTGGTGCTGTTACTTGCACCCTGGCAGGGCTTATTTTATTCGGCAAAAAGAATAGAGTTAAGAAATTAATTCCTCAAAGCGGTATTACCGCTGTAGAATATGACTCTCCTGAGGCGGATGTGGCAGGTCGTTTTCGTAAAGAGATCAACGGCCCCCTGATTTCGTTGCGTGAAAACGCGGGAGTTATTGCTGAAGAAGGCATAATTGACCAGGCTGTAAATTTTGTTTTAAGGGTAAGGTCAAAAGAAAAAATTGAAGGCACAAGACGTGTGACTGAATATGCTTATCCTCCTGATGTTTTGCGTGAAGCCATTGTTAATGCCGTTGCCCACAGAGATTATACCATCGGCGGGACAAATATCGGCCTTTGGCTCTATCCTGACCGGTTGGAAATCGATAGTCCTGGCAATCTTCCAAACACTATCACAATAGAACGGATGAAAAGCGGCGCCTGCTATCACCGCAATCAAACGATTGTCGATTATCTGCGCGATATGGATTTTATCGAAGGCAGTGGCAGGGGTGTATCCCGCAAAATCATCCGTGGCATGATTGAGCATAATGGCAAAGAGCCCGACTTTGAGCTAAGAGGTGAATCTTTAAGAGTTACTTTATATGCTTAAACTATAATTATTGCTATTTGAAAGATAAAGGCAGGATGAAATTTTTAAGAAAATATGATGAAAGGCTGAAAACAACTATTAAACATAAAAAGCTTAATCGGCATGTTTCGTACAAAAGACTTATCAGGCTTGAGTGTTATAAAATCGTTAAACATATTATCGGCGAAGAAAAATATACCGGATTTAAAATGTGGTGGTAGTCATGTATGTGATTGCAATGTATGACATAAATACGGAAACAAAGGCTGGTCGGAGGAGGTTAAGGCAGATTTTTAAATTAATGAAAAAATATCTTATCCGAATTCAGAATTCAGTTTTTGAGGGGGAACTTACCAAGGCAAAATTTGAAGAAATGAAGTTAAAAGTTAACGATCTTATTGATAGCACTATAGATTCTGTTATTTTTTTCAAAAGCCGTGATATTAAATGGATGGATAAAGACATATGCGGCTTTGAAAAAGATGATACTGATAACTTTTTATAAACACCAGATCTTTGACAATTTGTAAAAAACCGTCAATCTCCCTATGATTTTACATCATTGGAGGTTGACGGAAAAAGCAGACAGATTTGTCAATGTAACTTATTATTTTTATATTATTTATTGGACGACTTTTAATCAGATAATCAGACCAGAATGGAATTGAAACCGGACTTACGGGATATGGTCTGATACTGAGGCAAGGGCCATTTGGGGGAAATACTTCGAATCGAGGGTGGTAATTTTGAGATGCCGCCCAGAGAAAGAGGAAGACGCCACCGGGGCTGAGGCGGTCGATTTTAAAGGAAAGGAGGTGTTTTATATGCCAGGATTTGATGGAACAGGACCTGAGGGAATGGGTCCTATGACTGGAGGAGGCCGAGGTTACTGCAATCCTTCCGAGGTTGGCTATGGTCCAGCGCCTGCAGCGGGACCCGAATATTTGCGTGCCGGTTATGGACGCGGATTTGGTCGTGGTTTCAGAGGCGGTTTTGGGCCAGGCTTTGGCTGGGGCCGAGGATATGGGAGAGGCTTTGGTTGGCGAGGAGCTTATCCTCCTACTATAGGCTGGTATGGACCCACTTACAATGCCCCTTATGGGAGTCCTTACAACATGAACTCTGAAGACGAGGTCAACATGCTCAAAAGTGAAGCCGATGCCATAAAGAGTGAACTTGATGCGATAAGCAAGCGCATCGAAGAGCTCGAGTCGAAATCTTCTGAATCATAATAATGGGTTCCCGGGCCTTCGGATTCACCGGACGCCCGGGATAACCTACGACTGGATGGCAAAATTAATGGCCCTTCTCCAAGATCTTGCCTGATATTGAGCAGGTGGACTGGATGGCCAAAGAGAAAGAGCTCCTTTCGGACACTCCTGAACACAGCGGCCACAGCCAATACACCTTTGGGCGTCAACCAGCGCAATTCCCTCAATGGCAATTGCCCCCACAGGACAGACTTGCTGGCAAATCCCGCATCCCATACATGTTTCAACATCGACAAAGGCCTTCCATTGGGAAGGCGTAGCGGCTCCCTGCCGAAGCTTCTTGATTCGCATTTTCAAGAGATCAAGCCTGTCTTGAAGCGCCCTGGCCTTTGTTTTAAGTTCTTGAAGCTCTTCCTTACAGCTCATTTTATATTTCGTTCCTTTTCTGACCCAGGCTTGCCTTTTTCTCCTGCCTGATCTGTCGTTATCAAATGCCCCATTTCCTTCTTCCGCAGCCACCCTTGCCGAGGCCCCTCCCCCTGCAACCTCCGGACCTCCTTACATCAAAACCCCTTTGAGAAAATTTACGAAGCAGGTTAACAAAATCGTTATCCATACCTTCTTCATAAAACACATAATTTTCGAAAGGCTGTCGACATTGGAGGTCATAGCGCCTTCTCTTTTCCTCATTTCCCAGGATCTGATAGGCCTCGTTGATCTCCTTCAGGCGTTCTTCGCTCTCAGGGTTGCCCCCATTCCTGTCGGGATGATATTGCATTGCAAGTTTGCGATAGGTTTTCTTGATTTCTTCTGCCGAAGCTTCAAGCCTAAGCCCGAGGGTATTGTAGTAATCCTTAGTCACCACCGTTTTTACCTCCTGTCAGAATACTTAACTACGTCTGTAAGTACCTCCATCTTTAAACTATTCCGACCTTTAGTATTTAAGGGCAAGATCATAGCCTGCATGGACAGCGCTGAAGATATCATGGACCTCCCTGGCATCTCCAATGACTTCCATCCTGGTAGCTGCGTTTACGATCTCTTCATCCGGTCCTGCGGCAGATCTCATACCAGACGCCAGGATAACGCTCTGGAAGGGTTCCAAAGACAGCATCTCCCCATTCTTTTCCACCTCAACGCTGTCAACCTTGAACTCCTTAACTGTTGTATGAGGCATCACAGCCACCTTTTCCAATTGCTTAATCCTCATCAAGACCAATTTTTTTGTAATCATTTCCATCATACTTCCTATTTGATCAGTAAGCTCTATGGCGACTACATCATAACCTTCGTTGCCTAACTTTTCAGTAATCTCAATCCCGGCCTGACCAACCCCGATGACCAGGACCCTCAGCCCTTTAATTTCCTTTTTTCCCTGCAAATATTCTATGGATGTCATGACCTGCTGATTGTCAAGGCCCTTGATCTCCAAGATGTTTTGTACCGCTCCGGTTGCCCACACCAAAAGATCGGGCTGAATTTCCCTTACAAGGACCGCGTCCACGGCCCTGTTCATAAGGATAGATGCGCCACTCGCCCTTGCCAAATGTTTAAGGCTATCCAACCCCTCTTTCATCCTTTCTTTTCCGGGCGCCTGCCATACGATGGCAAATTGCCCGCCTAAATGATCCGTTTTTTCGGCCAGCGTAACATGGTGACCACGTCTGGTCATGTACAGGGCTGCACTCATACCTGCAGGACCTCCTCCTGCGATCAGGATCTTCATGGGAATGTCTGTTTGCCCCAAAGGAGGCAGACCAATTTCCGGATTTAAATTGCAGCCCAGGGGTTCGCCGCTTTTCATGCGATGAAGACATCCCTGTAAGCAATAACCGCAATACATGACATCCTCATCCATCCCTTTTTGCCATTTCTCTATCAAATCAGGGTCAGCAATAAGAGGTCTTCCAAGGGCCACAAGATCAGCCAGTCCATCATCCATGACCTTGATTACCTTTTCCTTCCTGCCCATTCTGCCGGCGACAATCATGGGAATGGATGTATGGTCACGGACCCATGACAATGCATCCATCTGGGGCTTATCCGGGAGACTGGTATGGTGAAAATACCATGGAGGGCTAAAGCAGGCATTTCCCATGCCCACATGTATAGCATTGATTCCAGCTCCTTCCGCCAGTTTCAGTAGGGGTAGAAGATCCTCCTGGCTGATGCCAAACTCGGGAGACATCTCATTGCCGGAAATCCGGAGAATACGGGGAAGATCGGGCGCTCCCTGTTTTACTGCTGCAATGGCCTCCGTTGCAAAAAGCAGGCGGTCCCGGCCATAGCGGTCTTCTCTTTTGTTCAGCTTCCTGTTCAGGAATTGCGAGATGAGATAACCGTGTCCTCCCTGGATCTCTATGACGTCAAACCCTGCTTTCTGTGCCTTTTCGGCAGCAGATTTGTACCCGCCAAGGATTATCTCAATATCTTCTTCGGTAAGGGCCTCTGAAACGTTGCCTTCCCTGGCAACGCATGTCATAACGGACGGCGCCTTGGGTTTACCCCCGATGATTTTGGGAAGGGCGCCAGCGCCGCCATGATTCAGGTGAAGGCACACGAGGCGATCTTCCCCATGTACAACATCCGAAATCTTCCTGAGTTCTGCGGCACTCTCCGGGAGATGGACGCAGGGTTGTTTAGGATGTTCCCTGCCATCAGCAGTAACCGAAACAGGCTCAATAATAACCAATCCCGGACCGTTCCTCGCAATCTGTTGGTAGAAAGTTAACTGGCGATCGGTCACAGTGCCATCAGGATTGCCACGCCCGATCTTGATCGGGGGAAAGATAAACCGGTTTACAAGCTCCAGACTACCTAAGCTAAATGTTTTGAACATTCTTTTCATGATATGCCTCCTGTTTGATTTTTTAGTTTTATCTCTGCGCATCCACAGATGCCTTGCTTAATTATTTATAGTTTTGCTCTTTAATATCCCATGGCGTAAAGGATGCTCCCAACGGCCAGTCCAAAAGCAAGATTGAAAACTTTAATCAGCACAAAATCCTTGAGGCTGTATGAAAGAAGGGGCAGCATACCATGCCCGTCCTGGACGAATGACGCGGTGAAAAGTACGGAAAAGGGCACCAGCCCTTGCGCATACATCATTACGAATATCAGATGCGGCCCTGACTCAGGTACTATTCCAATTAAGGCGGCAATCAAGAGCACCCAAATCATCTGCTGCCGGATAAAGGCGTCCAGGTTCCAAAAGGCCAAACCCCAATGTACAAAGAATAGGGCGCCAAAGGTCCACAAGAAAACACGAAAGAGGTGCTTCTTGACTATGTGGTCCCAAATGTGAACGTGCAGGTAATGTTCTGAGCAAACCGCAGCAATATATAAGGAGCACACTGAAAGGCCCATAAACGTAATGCGTTTCCAGTTCCAATGGGTTGGGCCAACAGTTCCCACTAAAACCAACACGAGAAAAGAGCCTATGAAGGCAAGAAGGAGAAAACGGGTAAAGGAAAGCGACCGAACATTTTGAATGATATTTTTAGGCTTAAAAATGTCGCCAGCCCTAACCGAATCTTTATCTCCCGGAACGTACTCTTCACACTGATGCTCAAGACAAGATTCACATGGAACAATGCCAACGATCCTAATGATTTTGTCGCTTACCAAGGCAAAAAAGATCCCCAAGAAAAATAGTAATCCGAAAAGCGCCAAGGCTGTAGCCGGGAATTGGGTGAGCATTACAAAGGCTTCATCCCCGGAAGTGGCTATCATTCCACCCACTATTGCACCGAAACTGATTATGCCGTGGACATAGAGGCTTACGTTCATGAAAGCACCCAGACAACCCGGGGTGGAACCAAGAAAAGAGGCCAGAGTATACTGCCGCCACAGACCCCCTTGCATGATCGCGGTCATCCGCCTTTCGCTCACCGTATCAATAAAATCGACCAAAAGCATCATCACAAAGACAAAAACGGTGATCATCAGGGCATGTTTGAAGACAGAGAGAATTTCCATTTCATTTTCGCCGCATCGTTTAGTAGCTCATCTCCCGTTCCAGGCGGGGAATCAATAATGAGATAATCAAGCTTTCCCCACTGTACGCCAGAGATAAACTGCCGGATGACCTGCAGCTTCAAAGGCCCCCGCCATATCACGGCCTTATCCGGATCTCCGGCCATTGATCCAACGGAGACCACTTCCAGGTTGTCTGAATAAGGCTTGGGTTTTATTCGTCCGTCAACACTCGCCTCAAGAACCCCCTTGAGACCCAGTATTCGGGGAATGTCAGGGCCATGGAGATCTACATCCATAAGGCCCACACTGGCCCCCTGCTTTGAAAGGGCCATGGCCAAATTAGCGGCAACGCTTGTCTTGCCAACACCTCCCTTGCCGCTCATGACCATGAATTTGTCCCTAATTAAGGACAAGGAGTTTTTGATGATCAGATCCTGTGCGGCCCTGGCCGCCTTCCGTTCAGATAAATGGCTGTCGCCTTTCTTTTTCTTGCTAATATGGACAGTCTTGGCCATGTGAATACCTCCTAATCATAAGCAGTTCGGCCCACAAGGTCGATGTCGTGTCTTTTAAAATCTCGATGTGTTTGATTTCAGGCTTCACAAAAAGGTGGCATTAGGTTCTTCTACATCGCAATCCAAAAGCTGGACATCGAATTTAAGGGAAATGGCCAGATTGGTGGCTATAGTTGTTTTCCCTGTTTTTGGCTGTGTAATACACGGTAGTATTTTTACGTTCCGTGCGGATCTGATCGGCACGCACAAGATTGCCAAGGTATTTTGACACCTCGTTGAGATGCAAACCGAATATGTCCGCAATCTGATCCGCTGTACACGGTCGTCGTTGCAACATGGAAAAAATTGTTTCCTGGTTTGCCTGTATATGGTTTGCATGCTTCGCGCAGAACTCCGCAATAACCTGTGCTGTCGGGTGAAACAGATGTATCAGCGCCTCCATACGCTCCCTGGTCAGGGCTGTGGCAAAATCCTCCGCCGGTGGACGAACAGCCGTATTGAGATGGATGCGATCCGGACCGATTTCCTTTGCAAGAGCCGCGATTTTGCGGACATCGGCAGGCATCGAGTTGATCCCTCCCATCAGAAAGATCTCCATCCACATCTGTCCCTTGAATTGCGCACGGAAATTCTTTTGCCCCTCGACCAGGTGATCGAACAGTAACTGTGGATGGGGGCGGTTCACCCATCCATAGGAAGCCTGGTCCCAAGCGCTCAGAGAAACTTTCACAACGTTGGCAAGAGATGCCGCATCACGCACTTCCTGAAGGTATAGCATCGTACCGTTAGTCAAGAGCGCGGCAGGAATTGTGCTTTTTGAGCATATAAACTCAAGTATTTCCCCGAAGCCGGAATGTAATGTAGGCTCCCCTGAACCGGAAAGGGTAATGTAGTCTGCCCTGCCATCTGTTTTTAGCCAGTCTTTCAGTTCGGATAATACCATATCTGTTGGGACATATTCTTGCCTAATCAGAGTTCTTTCAGTGGTTCGTCCTAACTGACAAAATACACAATCCAGACTGCATGTCTTATAAGGATTCAGATCAACACCAAGAGAGCGCCCGAATCGACGGGATGGCACTGGGCCAAACAGATATTTATAGTCTTTCATTTATCAGTTTTCCTTACTGGAATTCCCTTTAATGGTCGCAGACGTTATTACCAGCCGAATCGCCGGATAGGCGATCCGTTCGTCCGGTGGTGTGGGAGGGCTTCTCAGTGATGGGGAGTTCTATCCCGATAGGAAGAAAAACTGATTCTAATGATTTTGGGTTGATATGCTTTTTTCTTGGATAACTCCTTTCCTTTTGCTTTAACAAAGAAAAATGCGGCAAATAGAAATAAAAAACCAGCAAGCACAGAAAATATTGACCGATCATAATTAAATATAGCCGCAATTTTATCGCCGATAACCACCCCCAAGATTAAAAATAAAACCGGAACCATATAAACGAGAAAAGATACTTTTAATAATGAAGATGTTTCAAAGCTGATAGTAACCCTGTCATCGACCTTTGCTCCCACAGCATTTATTGCTTCCACCTCCACATCATCATCAGACCCTCCCACAGAATCACAGAAACCTTTTGCCGAGCACGACTCACAGGCGGCGGATTTAGTGCATTTAACCCATGCTGTAGAAGAATAAACCTTTGTTACAATGCCTTCTTCGGTTGCCAAAATATCAGCCTTTATCGTACCTGTTTACAGGTGTCAGAGATTGGGTTTCAGTTAGGTGTTGAAAAAAACTATGTGCGGCGAGAAAATTTAAGCGAAGCGCTGTTTCCAGATATGTACAAGGGGACCTTTGGACATTAATCATATTGCAGGTCCCCTGAAGTATTTAACTATTTTAAACCATTCCTTTGAATGCAAAAAACGCAAGGGAGAGCATTCCTGCGACTACAAGCGCAATAGCAGTATCTTCGAGCGGTTTTGGGACCCTGGCCAGGAGTACGCGTTCACGTACCCCTGCAAAAAGAACGAGCGCAAGACCAAAACCAGCGGCATAACTAAATGATGTAACAAGGCTCTGCACAAATGTATATTCTTCATTGATATTTATCAGGCAAACCCCCATTACAGCGCAGTTGGTTGTAATAAGCGGCAAAAAGATTCCAAGACCTTTATACAGCGCTGGAATGCTCTTTCTTAAGAACATCTCAACAAACTGTACAAGAGAGGCTATTATAAGGATAAAAGCAATGGTTCTAAGATATTCAAGTTTGAACGGTTTTAAAACATATGCCTCAATAAGCCAGGTTATAGAGCCGGCCATAACCAGAACAAAGATAACAGCCATACCCATTCCAATTGCTGTCTCCATTTTCTTTGATGTTCCCATAAAAGGACAGCAACCCAGATACTGGGCAAGCAAGATGTTGTTAACAAGAATGCAACTTACAGCGAGGAGTATATAATCACCCATTAAATTTTCTCCTATTTATTTTCCGCAAGGTTCATCAAAGACAGCATGAGTCCAAGACACACAAATGCGCCGGGCGCCTCGATCATGAATGTAAAAGGCTGAAAGGATGCCCCAAATACAGGTATTCCGAAAAATGTTCCGCTGCCAAATACCTCCCGTAAAGCGCCGAGGGCAACCAGGGAAATAGTAAACCCGACGCCTATTCCAAAACCATCCACTATTGAACGGACAACACTGTTTTTATATGCAAATGCCTCGGCACGTCCAAGTACCACACAGTTAACGACAATAAGAGGTATGAATATTCCAAGCTTTAAAAAAAGCGGATATGTATAAGCCTGCATAAGAAGTTCCACCACGATAACAAATGTGGCGATAATAACGATAAAACAGGCTATTCTTACTTTTGAAGGAATTATATTTCGCAGCAATGAAACCAACATATTTGAACATACCAGAACAAAGATTACAGCCACTCCCATTCCCAGTCCGTTTTCTACAGATTTAGTAACAGCAAGAGTGGGACATAGGCCGAGTACAAGCCTGAATGGTGGTATCTCATCCCACAAACCTTTGACGAATTCCTGAGTGATAGACTTAGCCATCTTTTACTCCCTAGTTGAATTCCTTTATTTTTTCAGCAATCTGAGGTTTTAAACGTTTATAAATATTTGCGGCATTTGTTACGCCACCGCAAACACCGCGTGAGGTAACAGTGGCTCCGGATATGGCGTCAATCTCTCCACCGTCCGGTTTGATCTTGCAAGGTTCAATTGCGGCTAATCCCTTGAATTGATTTGGAAATTTAGGATCTGTTTTTGCCTTGGAACCTATGCCTGGCGTTTCACTGTGGGTGGTTACACCCATGCCGATAATCTTGTCATCATTTATGTTTACACCAACCATAAGGCCGATATCACCGCCAAAACCCTTTCCAAAGCCTTCAAATGCAACAGTATTCGGCTTTCCGTCAAATACACCTACAAAGAAGCTTCTTTCAATATCGCCGTCCTTGATTTTAAAGCGGTCAATAATAGGATCATTGGAACATCCCTCAAGAATCTTCTTTATTGCGGGTCCTTTAACAAAGACTAACTGCTGGTATTCGATTTTTTCGTTTGTTCCTCCGCGGATTGCGGCAAGAAGGCCTCCTGAGAAAGAGCTTAATACAGTCAGAACCACGATCATTTTTATTATTTCACGCATTTTAAGCTACCTTTCCAATCGCTTTTGGTCTGATCTTATCTAAAAGCGGATTTACAAGGTTCATAATCAGGATCGCAAAGATCACGCCATCAACATAAACGCCGATATTTCTGATGAGTACGGCCAAAAAACCTGTGCCGGCGCCGTAAATAAGCATGGGAATAAAATTGACAGGCGAAGAGGAATCTTCGGTTGCAAGAAAAAAGGCGCCAATCAAAGTATAGCCGGCAAAAAGATGGACAACCGGGCCTGCATAACGCGCAGGATCAGTCAGGTTAAATATTAAAGCGGTTATAAAGACACCGGCTAAAAAGGAAATTGATATTTCCCACCTGATGATTCCTCTGATAATGAGATAGATTCCGCCGGCAATAAGGCCAAGACCAAAGGTCGAGCCTATTCCTCCAGACTGTTTGCCCATTAAAAGATCGCCCATGCTGAATGAATCAACAGCAGATACGCCAAAATGTTTCAGGGCGGCAAGGGGATAGACCATGGCAAAATCCAAATCGTAATTTATAAGTGCTTCGTTAAAATCAAAGATATCTTTCCATGATATCATGAGAATGGCAATAGCAACAACTACAGGATTAAAAGGATTAGCTCCGATTCCGCCGTAGATCTGTTTCCCGATAATAACGGCAACAAATGTTCCTATTATTACAAGCCACCATGGCGCTGTTGCAGGCAAAAGCATGCCGAATATCATCCCGATAACGGCTGCGCTGCCGTCTCCAATAGTAATTGAATGTTTTGTTATACGACAGAACACAAATTCCCAGATAATTGCAGAGGAGATGGAAAGTGACACAACACCGACTGCCGGCATGCCATAATAAATGATGCCAAGCAGTATTGCCGGGAGAGCCGCAAGCGCAATATTATAATTTCGTGTAGATATTCTGCTTCCATCATGCCAGAAAGGAGCATGAGAAACTACGAATCTGTTATTATCAACCATTATTAGTTGCCTCCGCTGTATTTGACCTGTCAAGCTCATATTTTGCCGACCTTATATACTGGAATATCGGCATTCCAGATACACAAACATAACTGCAAAGGCCGCATTCAATACATGAATACAAATCGTACTGATCTGCAGCTTCTTCATAATATCCGCCTTCAAGCAACCTGACAAGCATGCCAACCTGAATATTTACAGGGCATACCCTTATGCAGTCACCGCAGTTTATGCATGGGTAATCTGAAATAACAGGTATATCGTCTTTATCCTGAACAATAATGGCATCGGTGTCAGGCTGAACAGGATGATCTTCTGAATAGACAGAGGAGCCTTTCATGGGGCCGCCGAATATTATCCTGTCATTTTCGTTTAAAGTAATATTAAAAGCCTTGAATATATCGCTTGCCGGAGTTCCGATTCTGGCCGATACAAGTGATTTAGAGCCATCTTTATTAACAAGTGTAAAAGTTTTTGTTATAGGTATTTGGCCGCTGTTAAAAGCATTTCCGATAGATGCAACTGCTTCAGCGCTGATAAAACATACCCCGATATCTTCAGGGTTTTTCCCGGCCGGCACCACCTTGCCCAGGATATCTTTCATAATAAGATGCGGGAGCGCTGATGGATATGTATCATTAACCTGATTTATTTTTTCACCGGTTGTGGAGAGTTCATGCATCTGGCTCTGTGAAGCGACCATTATAATATCATTAACTTTGGTTGCTGTTTTCAGGATATTTATTCCATTTTTTATTGCATCAATATCGGATTTAACAACATGCCGGTTTGTTGTTATTAATAGATCGCTGTCAGCACAACAAACAACGATTGTATCTATAGATTTGTCTTTGTCGGAAAACAACTTAACCGGAGGATTACCAGGAGCAAATGCAAGAAAATTTTTGATGGTTTCAAGAGAAGCATCTTTTGATCCGCCTGCAACGGATTTGAACTCATCATCTATTTCTTCATCATCAGCCACTTCAATTGCGATGGCAGTATAAGATCGGCCAAAGTCACCTGTATAAGAGGAAATTGATGATACTTGTCCTGTAACACTTGAAACAACATATTCATCACTTTCCTTGTAGAGTAAAAGCTTCTGGCCGGTCTTAACAGTTTCCTTTTTTTTAAGTAACAGGTTTTTTTTGTCAAATGGACAATTTGATAAAAGGGTAATCTCTTTTGGGGTAGGGATTTGCTTAAGGGAAGGCGTTTCTGCAACAGATCCATATTCAAGACGTGGTTTTAATAAACCGATAAAAGATCTTTTTATCATAGTTCAACCTTTCTTAGCTCTCAACTCACTCGCTTCGCATGAGTGCTTTCAATAGAGGTCAGGCCTGTCTGTCAGGCTATACAGGCAAAGAGGGCGAGTTTTTTATTCAATTAGCAAAAAAATATCTGCTTACATGACGTGGCATAATTCACATTTTTCGGGTCCTGCTTCAGCTTCCTTATGACAGCCGATACATTGTGTATGGAATGCATCAGCCCTGCTTAGAACATCTTCGTCCTGGCTTTCAGGTTCATGACATTCTCCGCAGGCCTGTGGATCTGTTTCACCTTCTTCAAGATTATGATGACAGTCACTGCATGAGATGCCGTAACCTGATTCTACAGTATGTGTCTTGTGATCAAATAAAATCTTTCCTGCGACACATTTAAACATTAACCTGACCGGTTGATCCGGAGTTTTTGCAGGAAAAGCGCTATAACTTAGAACACCCACAACCAACAAAATAATAGCCAGGCCGTAAGCTATCTGAAGTTCTTTGTTAGATTTCATATTCTATCCTTTATCCTTTCAAAAGCGTTATATTTGCAAAAGTGGGTGTAAGTCAAAATTTAATATTTTACCATATTATAAGAATGCTTTCAAGTAAAAAAGTTATGGAACCAGCGGGTAGTTTTATGTGATTTATTCAACTATCCAGACAGTACAATCTTTTATATTCTGTACAATCTTATTGGATACGCTTCCCAATACAAAGGTAGCGGTGGCGGACAACCCTCTACGTCCCACCACAATTGTGTCATATTTTCCTTTTCCTGCCTCTGCTATGATATCCCTGGCAATCCCAACAACCTTGTCTTGCATTTTTACTTCAACAGTGTCGTCAGAAAATCCCGCATTCCTTAAAATGGTCCGGCATTCCTCTATTTTTGATTTCGCCTTCTTTTTTTCCTCATCGACCATCCATCTCAGTTCAACAACCTTTTCTGAAAACAACGGCTGTTGGAGGTCTTTTTCCATCTTTTCCAGATTTGAAGACATTGTCGGCAATACGCTAAACAAGGTTGTTTTTACTGTGGGCTTAACAGCAGAAGCCACATAATTGACAACTTTTATTGCATACTCTGAATTATCTATAGCTATGAGCATCTTCATGGTTGTTTTTTCTCCATATGTTAAGTGACTACTAAGCTCTGAATAATTCCGGTAGGACATTTTTCAAAACACTCGCCACACCCAGTGCATTTATCACCGTCAACGATCGCCAGGAATTTATCAATTATTATAGCCTTTTCCGGGCATGCTTTTTTACATTTCCCACAGCCCAGACAGCCAACATTGCATATTGCCTTAACAATTTTTCCGCCGTCATGGGAACTGCAAAGAGTTGCAACTTTTTGTGATTCTTTTATCAACCTGGGAATATGGCGAGGACAGATATCTACACATGTGCCGCAACCGGTGCAGAGTTTTTCGTTTACTACAGGCAGGCCATCTTCTCCCATTGTTAAGGCGCCGAACGGACAATTTGTAACACAGGTGCCAAGACCAAGGCAGCCATAAGTACAACTTTTGTCTCCTCCTGAAAGCAAAACACCCGCCCGGCAATCTGATACGCCTTTGTAATTGTATTTTCGTTCTGCAGCGCTATGAGTACCCTTGCAAAATATATTGACGATATCTCTTTCGGCAGCGTCAGCGGATACTCCGAGAACAGCGGCTACTGCCTCTGTCACATCATCGCCACCGGCCTTACAGGCATTAGGCGGGGCTTCGCCTGCCACCATAGCAACAGCGCAATCGCTGCAGCCGGCATAGCCGCATCCTCCACAGTTTGCGCCGGGAAGGCACTCATCTACCGCAACAACTTTTGGATCAACATACACATAAAAAACTTTTGACGCAATTCCCAGTACAACACTCAGTGCCAGGCCGATGCCGCCCATTGCCACCATCGCATTTAATATGGGTCCCATGAAATTTGTCACCTCCAGTTAGCTATAACCGATTACTTAAAACAATAAAATGTTCTCCTGTTGTCGCAAATACCCCCTTTTGTTTTTATAAACACATGGCTTGCCATGTATTGATTTATCGGGATAATAACCTTCCGGGAGGGGGCGTTTTGTAAAGATATTGTAAAAAAGATTACTTAGAAAAATAGCTGGTTTCATAAACTTTATTTTAGGTTTGTTTATTTGAGTATAGCATTGAATTTTTTTTAAACTTAAAAAAGCTACAATAAACTGTCCAATTTGTCAAGTGAAAAATAGTGCAACTGTCAAGCTGATTTGGCTTGACAGTCAGGCATTCTTTTTGATAAGTAAATTTTTAATAATAAGGTGCTGAGTAAAAAGATTAAGAATATTTGTGGTAATAATTATGAGAGGTAGATAGGGATAAGGGCAGATAGGGATAAAAAAAGGAGTAATATCTTAAAAGAGACGCTTTTCCATAAGTCTACGATTGTTGAGATTGTGAAAGAAGAAGCTAAGAGAGCTAATTATTTTATTTATTCATTTTTTTTGACAATATCTGTTCATAGTTTTTTTTTGCGCTACAGGAATAGCTTTAAACTCTACCATTTAACTAAGTGAGCAATATTCATGCCGATATATACAGAACGCATTGCTGTATGATTTTATGTTACTTTGCTTACAATAAAGCTCTTGAATAACAAACGGTGTGAATACAAAAAATGTCTGATTGTTGGACACTTATTAACTGGTTTTCGAGAACATATTTATATTATTAGATAATATTATGTACAATAATTAAACACCATTCTGTATGCCTTATCTGTATCTAACGAAGAGGCTTGTACCCCCTTGAAAATTAACGGGGCTTGATAAGGGAAACGTTTTTGCAATGGTTTTATATTTTGAGGAGGTAACTGGTAGATGAGACTTGGAAAATGGATAGCTATAATTTTCTTACTAGGTATTTTTGCGTTTTTGGTTCCGGCCATAGCCTCCGATCATGGGGTTGCGGCAACGCATGACACAGAACATGGCTCTACTCACGGAGCAGAGCATGCTGTTGCAGAAACCGGACATGGAGATGCAGGTCATGGAGGACATGTCAATCTTGGAGAGGTGCTTAAGCTCTGGAGCTGTATTCCTTTTGCATGCATGCTCCTTTCCATAGCACTCTTTCCACTTCTGGCTCCAAAGTTCTGGCATCACCATTTTGGCAAGGTTTCAGCTTTTTGGGCGGCGTGTTTGGGCATTCCGTTTTTGATTGCTTATAAGAGCACTGCCGTGCATGAGATTCTCCATATCATCCTTGCCGACTATGTGCCCTTTATTATCCTTCTCTGGGCGCTTTACACTATTTCCGGCGGGATCCTGCTTAAAGGCACATTGCGTGGGACACCGATTGTAAATACTATTATGATACTTATCGGCACAGTGCTTGCTTCGTGGATGGGTACAACAGGAGCTGCCATGCTGTTGATCCGTCCATTCTTAAAGGCGAATAGCTACCGGAAAAACAGAACCTTTATGGTGGTCTTTTTCATCTTTCTGGTTGCAAACATAGGGGGTTCATTGACTCCGCTCGGAGACCCACCCCTTTTCTTAGGATTTCTTCACGGGGTCTCCTTTTTCTGGACAATGAAGATAATGCCGCATATGCTTGTAACAGCCGGTATCTTGCTGGCAATCTATTTTGTCCTCGACACATATCATTATAAAAAAGAAGGCTTGACCGCCGCCCCTGTGGAAGAGGGGGAAAAAGAACCATTGAAATTAGTGGGGACACACAATTTCATTTTTCTCGGCGGCGTTGTCGCATCAGTGCTCATTAGCGGAATAGTGGACTGGGGTGAAATAAACACATTAGGAATTCACAGGGCAGTGCAGGACTGGGCGCGGGATGGTTTTCTTATTTTGATGGGAATTCTCTCATTGGTGACCACTTCGAAAAGGATACATGAAGATAATGATTTTAGCTGGTTTCCGATTGTTGAAGTTGCGTATCTCTTTATCGGAATATTTATTACCATGGTTCCGTGCCTCCTTATATTAAAGGCAGGCCTAAAAGGGGAAATGGCCTTTTTGATCGCCGCAGTAAAGGAGCCGATGCATTACTTCTGGGTCACGGGCACTCTTTCTGGTTTTCTTGATAATGCACCGACCTATCTCACATTTTTCAATACCGCCCTTGGAGCCTTTTATCCTGGGATGCCGGAAGCTCAGGCCGTTCCTCTTCTTATGACGGAAAGCTCGATCTTTTTGAAGGCGATCTCTGCAGGAGCGGTCTTTTTTGGCTCTTTCAGCTATATTGGGAATGCGCCTAACTTTATGGTACGTTCGATTGCAGAAGAGGGAGGCACGCCAATGCCGAGCTTCTTTGGTTATATATTGAAATATTCTCTGGTCTTCTTGTTTCCAACCTTTGTGGTTGTAACTTTAATCTTCTTTTAAAGACAGGAGTACATTATGGAATTTAAAAAGATTTTATTTCCTACAAAATTTAGGGAGCTGGCATTTAACTCACTGGAATCCATTCTGGAACTCAAAAAAGCCGGTCTCAAAGAGGTTGTGCTGACCTATATTATTCCAAGAGATGAGGTCGCGTTTGTGCCGTATGGCGGATATATGAAGGATGAAGAAGAACGCTTGAGAGAGCAGGCAAGGATCCGTTTTGAAAACTGGCAGGAAGCTATATCGGCAGAGGGTATTGAGAGTAAGATCAGAATTGAGGTAGGAAATCCCGTTCCAAAGCTTTTGCGTATTGCTGAAGAAGAAAAGGTCGATCTTATTATAGCCGGCAGAAAAAAGAGAACAGTGCTTGGAAAGGTCTATGTTGGATCGCACACTCTGGAACTTATACGCCGGAGTACTGTTCCTGTTCTGGTAAGCAAATATATGGTGCGGTTTGAATGGGAAGGTGATCTGATTACCCGGGTAAACGATCGCCTTTTTACTGCTCCCCTTCTTGCTACTGACTGGTCCGAGCCATCTGAAAAGGCCCTTGGGCTTGTCTCTTCTTTTAAAGAACTAGCCGATAAGGTAATGGTAACCCACATAATCGGAGTCAAGATCTCCAAAGGGCTTGACAAGTCGGAATTAAATCGTATCGAAAAAGAGAGCAAAGAGCGTTTGGAAGAATATTGCGACAGGTTAAAGAAAGATGGGATCAATGCGGAGCCGCACCTGTTTTCCGGGCGGAGTGCTCATGAGATTGTAAGGGTGGCGCGGGAGCACAAGGCCAGCATGATCGTTATGGGAACCACAGGCAAGGACCGCTTCAAGGAGTTCTGGCTGGGAAGTGTTTCTCACCGTGTAACAGAGTCATCGGAACTTCCTGTACTTTTGGTGCCATAACCCCTGGTTAGCTGATGGCTGATAGCTGATAAGTAAAAAAAGAAATAAAAAAAGGGCGGATAGTTTTTATCCGCCCTTTTTTATTCCATTATAATATATATTATTTGGGTAAGCGCTCATGGAACGTTGGAATTAGAAATTTGGCCTTCATGCTTTTCTGTTCTTCCCAATTTCCAATTTCAAGTTTCTATTTTAATCTCTCCCAAATTTCTACTTTCCAATTTCAAGTTTCAAGCCGTGAACGGCTACTTATTTTGTTATGTTATTCCATCCCGATGATCGATACTTTGTCCCATTTTTTGCAATAATCAATGCCTCTATGTTTGATAACGAACCGGCAAGATTAATACTATCTTTTGGATTATGAATAAAAAGAGATGTAGAGAGAGCATCTGCCTGCATAACGGTAGGAGCAAGGACTGTGGCGCTTATTGTCTGAACCGGTGAATCTCCGGTTGATGTATCAATGATATGGTGATGAATTTTATCTTTATCAAAATAGTTTTCATAATTGCCGGACGTAGCCACTGCACCGTTGTTCAGCTCAAACAATTCAGTAACTTCTTTTTTCTCCAAAGGATCTTTTATTCCAATTTTCCAGGCTTTATTGGGACCGTTTCCTCCAATAACTCTAACATCACCTCCGGCATTGATCAGGGCGTATTTTATTCCGTTTAATTTTATAAGATTTGCTGCCTGATCAATAATGTAACCTTTTGCTATACCATCCAGCGAGATCTGCATTCCATCCTTGAGCAATCTTACGCCCTGTTTGTCTATTTTAATGTTTTCAAAATTAACAAGCTTCATCTTATCATTTATCTGTTTCAGCGATGGGGAAGAACCTGTTGATTCATAGGATTTTTTATACAGCTCTAAAATAGGAAGAACTGTAATGTCAAATGTACCTTTACTAATATAATTATAAAAGGCGCTTTGATGCAAAACATCAGCTAATTCAGGAGAAATATCTTTTAAAAGGCCTTTTTGATTAAGCCAGCTCACAGGAGTATTATCAGCATGTCGATTAAAAATTTTCTCAAGTTCAGTCATCTTTGCAAAAGCTTTTTCAACGTTTTTTTCAGCTTTATCGCGGGATGAATCTGCAATAGTTACAGTTACAATCGTCCCCATAAGCGGACGAGTTCTGCTTATGGAATGAAGATTGTCAAGATGTTTGCCCTCGGCTGGTTTAGCAATTATAGTCGGGACAGCTAATCCTAAACCGAATACACCCATTAGTTTGAGACAATTTCTACGGTTTACAATTTTTTCCCTGCTTTTTTTAATGGAATTTTGTTGCATGTTTTCTCCCCCTTACAAGGTCTGTTGCACATAAATGACTATTAATATCTATCTCATAAGCACTTATTAGTCAAGTAAAATTTAGTATAATACAAGTTGATTTGGCTTGACAGTCAGGCATTCTTTTGATAAAAGTTTTTTGAATAAAATGCTGAATAAAAAAGATTAAGAATATTTATGATAATAATAATTGGGAGGCAGACAGGGATGAAAAAAAGTAATGTATTAATTGTAACAGCGGGCTTGATAGGTTTGTTTGTTTTTGGTTTAGCATATGCGCAGGATGATATTCAATGGCTGGAACATGATATCTTTATGAATCGTGAAAGGCCTGCCGCTGCTTTCCCTCATACACTTCATGCTGATGATTTAGAGCTTGACTGTTTGGACTGTCACCACATTTACAAAGATGGCGAGAACGTATGGGATGAATCTGAAATAAGCGACTGTACTGCATGTCACAGCCTTGAGGCAGATGGTAAGATAATGTCAGCAATGAAGGCGTTCCATGCAAACTGCAAAGGATGTCATTTAGAGCAAAACAAAGGCCCTGTTACTTGCGGCGAATGCCATCCCAAGAAAAAGAAATAGACGCAACAAATAATAATGGACAGGGGAATTTTTTCCCTGTCCATATTTTTTTGTATTCAGTGCCCAAACGAAAACTAGAAAATTTTTTTAAGTTCAAGGAAGGCGCAAATTTTAACCGCAGGAATACATTGAGTATTTTGAGGATAGCGCTAAAGCTTCACTGCGTGCCGAAATTTAAGCCTGACGCAGAAATTGGGAAAATTAGCAGTTTTCGTTCAGGCACTATTTAAATCATTGTGGCGACAGCTTCAAGAGCCATAGAATAGCCCAGTATGCCTAAACCGGAAATCTGAGCTGTAGCTATAGCAGCAATCATTGACTTGTTGCGAAATGACTCTCTTTTATAAATATTGGACAGGTGAATTTCAATTATAGGAATATCAAGCAGAAGAAGAGCGTCACGGATAGCAATACTCGTGTGTGTGTATGCAGCAGGATTGATAATAATACCCTGGCATTTTCCCATTGCATCCTGTATTTTTTCTACAATTTCTCCTTCATGATTTGATTGAAATGTATCTACAGCAATTTCCAGGTTCTTGCCTGCATTTTTCAGCTTTTTATTAATTTCATTAAGAGTTGTTTTCCCATAAATGGCTGGTTCTCTTTTACCTAACATATTTAGATTGGGGCCATGAATTACCAATACCTTCCGGAGTTTTTTGAGTTTGCTCATAATTTTCTCCTCGTTATTATCCCAGGAACATAAACTGTTTTTTACTTTAAATCCTTAATTGTCTTTTTGTAATCCTGACTTCCAAAAATTGCTGATCCAGCTACAAATGCATCAGCCCCCGCGATAGAAATTTCTTCTATGTTTTTTTCATTAACTCCGCCATCTATTTCTATCAGGGTCGATAATCCTCTCTCTTTAATCATTTTGCGAAGAGCCATTATCTTATCAATTGAGTTTGCTATGAAAACCTGTCCTCCAAAACCAGGATTAACGCTCATTATCAACACAAAGTCAACGAATTCAAGAATCCACTCTAAGGATGAGAGCGGAGTAGATGGATTCAGAGCAACACCCGTCTTTATTCCGAATTCTTTTATCAGTTGTATAGTTCTGTTTAAGTGCATACAGGCTTCAACATGGACAGAAATCAAAGTAGCCCCTGCTTTTGCAAAATCCGGAATATAGAGATCCGGATTTTCAATCATCAAATGAACATCAAGGGGAAGCGATGTGATACTCCTTGCAGCTTTTGTAATTATAGGTCCCATTGTAATAGCTGGAACAAAATGACCGTCCATGACATCAACATGTATCCAGTCTGCTCCAGCATCTTCGACGGATTTTATTTCATCTCCTAATTTTGTGAAATCAGCAGACAATATAGATGGCGCAATAATTCTCATCATTATGCTCCTTATCAATTCAAATTAATTGTAACACTTTAGCGCTTTTAAATATTATTTTTTTGACAGGATTTACAAGATATTCAGGATTTAAATTATTGTAGCCGTTCACGGCTTGAAACTTGAAATTGGAAATTGGGAAGAACAGTACAAAAGCATGAAGGCCAAATTTCTAATTTCTAATTTCAATGTTCCGTGAACGCTTACAAATCTTGTCTATCCTGTTATCCTGTCAGAATCTTTTTCAAAAGGCTAAATTGTTATTCAATTCAAACTATCTCAGTTTTGCCATGAGTCAAAAACTTCAGTTTTAATTAGCTTATCATCTTCATACAGAAGAACAGTTGCATCTTTATTTCTTGGAATTAAAGCCCAGATTTCTTCACCGGGTTTCATGAAGCTATCAAAAATATCATTTGAAATTCCAAAGCTGTTTAATTTTAAACGCATATGTTTTTTTAAAAATCCGTATTTAAGTCTGTATTTAAAAAGGGTTACGCCCTTTGTGCTGTGTAAATATTTATGGCCTTTTCTGCCCGCTTCCCTGTTTATGGTAATATTAACATCTGTACCCTCAATTACCCTATGTCCTGATAAAGGTACCTGGTCTATAATTATATTTTCAGGCTTGTCTTCAATAAAAAGAAATTTTATCTCTCCAAGCGATAGATTAAAGCTTTCAATTAAAGCTATTGCTTCTTCAAGAGATTGCCCTTTAATATCAGGCATTTTATATACATTCGGCCTTATACCTGAGCTGACGAGAAGGTTTACAAATTCTCTGCGCGTAATTATTGTTCCCGGCAAAGGAAACTGAGAAATAATCTCATTTTTTTTTATACTCTCACTATATGTACTGGATAGTTTGTTCAGGCGCAAACCATTTTCTTCTATGATTAAGCGAGCCTGCTGTATTGAAAGTCCTTTTAAATTCGGCGTCAAAATTCTTTTTGTACCTTTTGATATAATAATTCTTACATCACGCCTTTTCTTTATTTCAGAACCAGGTTCGGGCTCCTGAAAAATTACATGGTTTTTGGGCACGCTATCACTGTACTCAGACCCTTTAACTTTTGTGTTAAGTCCAAGATCCGACAGCATTTCAAGGATTAACACTACATCCTTTCCGACAATATCAGGGACGATAACTTTATTCTCGCTCTTAATTATTAACGTTAAGGTAAGATAAGCGCTTACCATTAAAATTAGAACAAATAAAATAAAGAAAAATGATATTTTTGCTATCCTTACGATAACTTTCTCCTTTTAAAACAGACTGAAAAAAAACCATCCATATTGTTTATATGCGGAAAAGTTTTAAGATAGCCGTTTTTATTAATAAGAGAACGCGCATTAAAAGGAAATCCGTCAGGATTTTTTTCAATAACAAACTCTGGATGCTTATTCAAAAAAACTTTTACAACTTCTTCATTTTCTTCAGGTTCCGTGCTGCATACAGTATAAACCAAAACACCTGAAGGTTTAACAAGATACGATAAAGTATCAAGAAATTTCACCTGTTTTTCTTTATAATATATTAAATTCTTTTTTGACATTAACCACTTGATATCCGGATTTCTCCTCAGAACGCCTAACCCCGAGCATGGCGCGTCTAATAGAATACGGTCAAATTCGGCAATATAATTTTTGTCAAAGGGTTTGTCCAGATTGTGTATGCAGGTTTGAACAATTGAAATCCCCAGCCGTTTCATTTCAGACTCATGCCGCAAAAGCTTTTCATTGTTTTTATCCATGGCTACAATTTTGCCTTTATTTTTCATCATCTGAGCGATATGGCCTGTTTTTCCACCCAAACCCGCGCAGGCATCTAAAATGGTTTCACCTGGTTGTGGATTCAAAAGGTACGTGACAAGCTGGGCTGCTTCATCCTGGACCTGAAACCAGCCATTCTTAAATGCTTTAATTTTTGGAATAGGCAGCTTTGGTTTGAAAAAATAAATTCCATCCGGCGAATAACTTGTATAGTCAATTAGTTCTACATCTGATCCGAGTTTATTTATCAGGTCGTTGCGGGAAATTTTCAGATTATTTGTACGTACAGTTATGGGCGGAATGGCATTTACTGCATCGCAGAGCGCTTCAGTTTCTTTTAAGCCAAAATAATCAAGCCATCTTTTTATCAGCCATTCTGGAAATGATTTTGCTGTTGACAATGCTTTTACAGGATTTTTGTTACGATCCGGGAAGGGGACTTTTTTATAACCTTTTGCAGATCTGCGCAATACCGCATTTACGAATCCAACAACTTTCGGCGAGGTAAATGACTTGGCCATTTCTACAGATGTATTTACAGCAGCGGATACCGGTATTTTGTCTAAATATATTACCTGAAAGAGTCCAAGCCGAAGAATATTTAAAATATTCGAATTTATTGCGTTTAATCGGGTATTAGAAAAATAGTCTATTATCCAGTCGAGCGTACCGCGCCGTCTGAGAACACCATATACCAAGGCATTAACCAAAGCGCGATCTCTTTTTGAAAGATATTGCTCTTTGTTGGTTATATCTTTTTCTAATACTCTATCAAGAGTTTTATGCCCCCCATCAAGAGTATTTAATATAAATAACGCAGTATTGCGTGCATGATCCGCCAAGAACTTAGCTCCATTTCGTTTCGTATTTGGTTGAGTAGTCGAGTAGGGAATGGTTGACCAATACTATAGACTTTCAGATAATTAATTTCACAAGGTCAGAAAGAGGAAGGCGTATTAGTTAGTGCCTGAACGAAAACTGCTAATTTTCCCAATTTCTGCGTCAGGCTTAAATTTTGGCACGCAGTGAAGCTTTAGCGCTATCCTCAAAATACTCAATGTATTCCTGCGGTTAAAATTTGCGCCTTCCTTGAACTTGAAAAAATTTTCTAGTTTTCGTTCGGGCACTATTTATACGTCGACGACTGATAACGCAGTGAAATTATTTATCTGAAAGTCTATATCAGTTTAAAATCGTTCCAGGAGGTATTGAGTGCCCGCGCAAAAAGTCTCTAATAGATAGCTGCTTGCCTGATTCGCCCTGAATTTTTAAAATAGACAAAGCTCCTTTACCCGTTGCGATCCTGAGTTCATCTGTGAAGCCTTTTATTACTGTTTCCGGCGGGGCAGTGATATCCGTTAAGATGGGCTTGGCCGCAAAGATTTTGAGACGTTTATTGCCGTAAAATGTAAAGGCACCAGGCCATGGAGTAACTCCTCGTATAAATGCCTCAATATCTTCAGCAGACTTTTTCCAGTTTATATGCCCATCGTTCTTTTTAAGTAAAGGTGCATATGTAGCCTTCTTGTGGTCCTGCGGGATGGGCTTTATCTCTTCAGCCTCTATAGCTTTTATCGTTTTTATAAGAAGAGGAGCGCCAAGTTTTGCCAGACGGTCATGAAGCGTTGCTGATGTGTCATCCGGAGCAATTTCCAATTTCGCAGAAAGAAGTATATCTCCTGTATCCAAGCCCTTATCCATAAACATTGTTGTTACTCCGGTCTCTCTTTCCCTGTTTATAATAGCCCACTGGATTGGCGCTGGACCACGATATTTTGGAAGTAGAGATGCATGAATGTTAATTGAACCTATTCTTGGCATTTCAAGTATATTTTTTGTGAGAATATGACCATATGCTACCACAACAAATATATCTGGTTTAAGCTTTCGTACAATTTCTTTAAAATTATCTGTCTTAATAGATACGGGTTGGATTACTTCATAGCCTAGACTTATTGCGGTTTCTTTAACAGGAGGAGAAATTACTTTGCGGCCTCGTCCCTTTGGGCGATCAGGTTGAGTTACAACTAATACCACATCATAGTGGTTTTTGTTTAATTCCTTTAGGGAAGGGACAGCAAACTCGGGAGTTCCCATAAAGATGATTTTAAGCTTTCGATTATTCACTATTTTCTCAATTGCTTTTTAATACGTCTTTTATAAAGTTCTCTTTTTAATGCACTTATATGGTCTATAAATAAAATTCCATTTAAATGATCAATTTCGTGTTGCAAGACAATAGCAAGGTATCCTTCAGCATCAATTCTCATGGGCTTACCTTCTCTATCGAAACCTTCAACCAGTATGGATTCTGCACGTTTTACGTCCGCCCTTAGATCCGGAACGCTGAGACAACCTTCCTTTTCTGATATTATACGACCATTGCTTTCGATAATTCTTGGATTTATAAGAACCTGAAGAGATCTCTTTTCTTCACCTGGCGATACATCATAGACAATTAGACTGTTATCGAATCCTACCTGTATTGCAGCCAGCCCGACACCTTTTGAATTATACATTGTGTAAGACATGTCTTCAATCATCTTCTGAGTCGTTCCATCTATATCTTTAATAGGTTTAGCAGGCTGTCCTAAAAATTTGTCGGGATATGTTAAAATATTAAGCATTGGCATTATAATATATTTTTTCTTTCCTTAAGGATTTGCAATGTATCAACACCTGAAAGCATTGCGGATATAACTCCTATAATTATTACCGGAAATATTTGGATTGCATGACTAGCCAGAGTAAAGCCGGCAGCTTCCTTTGCCGAGATGCCGAAAAGGGACAGAGCGAAAACACCTCCTGCTTCCCATATACCCCAGAAACCAGGGACAGATGGAAGAGCTATAAAAAAACATATAATAATCATGACTGCAAATAGTTCAAGATAGGATAGCTTTATGCCCGGGCAACCAAGAGCTATGATATAGAAAGAAAAGGCTGATAAAACCCATATAATAAAAGAGAGACCAATACAAATGCATATTTTTTTGGGATGGTTAATAAAGGAAAAACCAGTTGAGAGGTTATCTGCAAAGCATATCAAAGAGGCACAGAATTTTTGAATTTTGTTTTTTAATGAAACGCTTGTTAATGAAAAAAGAGGGGGGATTTTATTAATTGTCCATTTTACAGCTCGTCGGATTGAGCTAAAACTAAAAAGAATGATTCCAGCTATGAGTATAATCATTAATTTGAAAATATTTCCGCCAATGCTAACCAGGGTTTCCCTGTTCAGATTATATTTCCCAAAAGAAATGCTAAGCTGGGGATCTATATCTATATACGCAAGCATTGCTACAAAAAGGATGATGAGAATACTTGAGTCAAATATACGTTCAACCACAACCGTTGCAAGGCCTGTTGAAAAGGGAACATTTTCCTTTTTTTGCAGAATAGCTGGTCGCGCCACCTCGCCGACCCTGCCCGGAAGGATGCAGTTTAACATAAAACCTATCATCAAAGGATGAAATGCCTTCCAGAAGCTGATCTTACTGGCCGGTTCCAATATAAGCATCCATCGAAATGCTCTTAATGCAAAACTTATAAAAACAACAAATACAGATGGAAATAACCATAAATAATTAATTGATGACAGGTAATTTAGAAGTTCATTTAATGGAACATTTTTAAAAGCAAAATAAAATGCAGCAATTGAAATTACAATACCTATTGCAAGAAAAATTTTTGCTTTTTTTTTCATATGAAAATATGGTTATGGTTCACAGTTGTCGGTTTACAGTTTGCAGTTTTTTCAATGAACTATGCAACGACCGAAGCATTTTAACCGTTAACCGTAAACGGTTACTATGTTTGTGTTATCGAAGGATGCAGCGCAGAACAAAGCTGTCAACTATTAATAAAGAAGGCTCAGCCCTATGTCCTGGATTATTTGGATAGGATCTTGCGTGCTTTTATTATATCTTTTTTGATTTGTTCTGATAGTTCTGAAATATTTGAAAACTTTTTTTCATCCCTTAATCTATCTATAAAGTTGACACGAATTTTCTGACCGTAAATATTTTCTTTAAAGTCAAGTATATGAGCCTCAACAGTAAAGATATAATCATCAAAAGTCGGGCTATATCCAATATTTGCCACTCCTTTAAAATTTTCTCCCTTGCATTCAACTATAACAGCATATACTCCAATTTTTGGCCTTAGTTCATCATATAGATTTATATTAGCAGTGGGGAATCCAAGGAGTTTTCCCCCTCTGTCACGCCCAACCTCAACTTTTCCTCTTATCTGGTAATACCTGCCCAATAGTTTTTTGGATTCAGCAACTTTTCCGGCTATGACCAGTTCACGTATTTTTGTGCTGCTGATTCTTTCAGGATAGGTGTTTGATATATGCAACTCGTCGATTAAGATTACTTCAAAACCACATTGGTTTCCCAAAGTTTTTAGCAGGGCTAAATTCCCCTCACGATTTTTCCCAAAAGTATAATCTTCGCCCACCGCAATTGCCTTAATCCCAATGCGCTTGACAAGGATATCTTCCACGAATTCCTTCGCGGGTATGGCTGCAAACTCCTGTGTAAAGGGAATACAAATAAGGACATCAAGGCCGGCCTTTTCTATGAGTTCTGCCTTTTGTTCATAAAGGGTAATGAGAGGGGGATGATTATTTTTTTTTAATACTCTGATAGGATGGGGTTCAAAAGTCATAGCGATTGATGTACCATTAAGTGCTATAGCTTTTTCAATCAGATTATGAAAAAGAGCCTGATGTCCAAGATGTACACCATCGAAATTACCTATTGTAATAACAGCATTTTTGTATGGTTTTGTTATCTTATTTATATCTTCAATTATTATCATTCCTAACTTTCCTGCTTAAAGCTTAAAATAATGAACTTGACAAGAATAAAAAAAAAGAATAAATAGAACGTCTTCCGAATAAAATCAACCTTTAATTTATAGACTTTCAGATAATTAATTTCACAAGGCCAGAAGGAGGAAGGCGTATTTAGTTATACGTTGACGACTGATAACGCAGTGAAATTATTTATCTGAAAGTCTATATCATGATTTTGGACGGCAAAGTAAAAAGCCCCAGTTCCAAGGCGCGCAAATCCTGAGGAGAGAGACATACTTATAGCTACGTCGCAACGACAAAGGATGCAGCGCAACGCAGAAAATGGACTTTTTACGAAGCCGTTATGATTATGCCGAAGTGGCGGAATTGGTAGACGCGCTAGGTTCAGGGTCTAGTGGGGTATCTCCGTGGGAGTTCGAGTCTCCCCTTCGGCACCATCAATCAAAACTTTGCTGCAATCTCAAGGAGAGACCTTTGAAAAATATTTCTCGCTATAAGCAGACCCTTCACCCGTTCAGTTTTTTGTCCAGAACCTTGCGGATGGTTACGGCGAGGTCATGAGCGACAATCGGCTTCATGAGGATCTTCCGAATATTCACGGCCTTGTTCTTTTCTTTCAATATCACCTCACTGAAACCAGTGCAAAGGATAACCGGGATATCGAGCCGGACTTCCATGAGCTTTTTAGCTAATTCCAGACCGGTCATGTTGGGCATAGTCTGGTCAGTGATGACAAGATCGAACTTTTGCGGTTGTGCACGGAAGGCCTCTATGGCCTCAACACTGCTGGTGCATGGCGTAACGTGGTAGCCAAGGCGCTCAAGCATCTGTTTTCCCATATTGACAAGCTGTTTTTCGTCGTCTACGAAGAGGATTTCTTCCTTGCCCTCGGGCAACGGCCCGCCATTCCAGGTACAGGAGCCAATTAGTCTTTCTGAGCGGGGGAAATAAACATGGAACGTGGTACCCTGTTCCGGCTCACTATAAACAGTAATAGCGCCGCTATAACTCTTGACGATTCCGTGTACTACGGCAAGTCCCATTCCGGTTCCCTTGCCTTTATCCTTAGTCGTAAAGAATGGATCAAAGATCCGTTCCAAGATGGAGCCGTCTATACCGTGGCCCGTGTCGCTTACGGTGAGCCTCACGTAAGGTCCTGGCTTCAATCCCGGAAAGTTGGCCGCAGCATCGATATCGAGATCCACATCTGACAGGCCAACATTGAGCACTCCGCCAGTGTCGCCCATGGCATGGGCTGCATTAGTGCAAAGATTCATCAATACCTGATGGATCTGGATTGCATCAGCTAACACTGTGCCTGATTCCTTCTCGATGTTCTGGCGGATATCAATGGTTGTCGGTAATGACCTGCGCAGCATCTTAAGAGCTTCTTTGACAATGGAGCCGAGTTGTACCGGTTCTCGCTCCTGTTCGCTCTGGCGGCTGAAGGCAAGGATCTGTTTTACCAAGTCTCTTGCACGCTCGCTCGCCTTCAACACCTGATCCAGGTTGCTGTACATCTTGGTCCCCTCAGGAACGTCCAACAACGTTAGCTCGGTGTAACCCATGATTACTCCAAGGATATTGTTGAAGTCATGGGCAATGCCTCCGGCAAGTGTGCCAATAGCTTGCATCTTTTCGGCTTGCCGGAGCCGGGCTTCGAGTTTCTTTTTTTCTTTCTCCGCCCGTTTGCGCTTGGTGATGTCATGTGCTGTACAGATCAGATATTCGACATTGCCGTTATCGTCCAATTTAGGTGTTGTTACTACAGAGAGTGTACGGACCTCTCCTTTGCTATTTTTCAACCATTGCTCGGCCTGGATCTGTTTTTTCTCCTGGAATACTTTTTTGTTGCAGGCAATGCAAGCCTTGGCTTCTTCTTTACTAACTATGTTCCATAGCTTCTTATCTTCCAAATCTTCCTTTTTCATCCCCAAAAAGTCTGCCCGGGCACTGTTCACGGCGCCGTAGGTTTCTGCATCAGTCAAATACCAGACGTGGGTTTCTATGTTGTCGAGTAACAATGCCTGCTCTTCAGCCTTCTTTCGCTCCAATTGGACCAACAGACTCTGCGCGATTATTCGGATTAAACCCTCTTCATTTGCCAATTCATTGCATATCCTGGCCACCTCTTCCCCGGTATAGCTTTTCTTGTTCTCCAATGATGAGGCTTCTATTTTCTTGTCAATGAGTTCTATGGCTGTTTTTATTCCGATACTCTGAGCATAGGCGCCTATCAACTCATCCTTTCTTATTTTCATCGCGGACCTTTTTCTTTATCCTGTGCTGCTCGGTAGCAGCAAGACGACGGAAGTACTATTATGAAAGCCACTGAACTCTCCCGGTTCCAGGCGAATTTCACCGTATGTCTCCAAGCCCAACATAGGAACATCCGGTAATACTCTTTTGAACCGGTCAACAGCCTCGGAGAACCTGTCACCTAACAACATTTGCCTGTGTGCGCAGTCAAAGACAATGATACCGGCAAATTCAGAGTGGCCTGCATTTTCTGCAGATTTCCTGGCAATCCTGGCAGCCTTCTCAGCCGCATTGATCTGGTTTTCCAGATTGCTGCTGTCCATAATACGAAAAATCGCTCCTTGAGCAATACCACAAGTAAAATTGAGAGAACCGTCTTTGTTCACACTTTCAGGCCATCTTGTTTTGTACTGACCATCTTTCCCTGTGGCTAGACCAAGCATGTAATTAGTGAGAAACTGGGCAATTTCTGCGGGGGTTTTGAGTTGTTCCACATCTATGCCCCTCTTTCGGGCGACCTGAGCCGTCTCTTTCTTCCATATCTCCCAAGCTGGCCTGCCATTTATTTCGTAAAGGACATTACCTTTAGTTCTGCTTGCCTTCAACTCTTCACTTAGGGGCGTGTGCCCATGTTTCACGCCGGTAAACAGAGGCATTTTTGAGGCAAGAAGGCAGGCGCTCAGCGCATTAGTACGCACTTTATCATTAGAAAAGACAAAGGTCTTTGTCATTTTGAAATCGTCACCAGCCATGCCACCGACAACTTTGAGCTTGTGCCCGGAAAGATAGGAAGTCAACAAGGCAACCTCTTCTCCCGCACCGGAGAGACCATCAACCAGGATAATGGCAGTCAAGTGGGGATAGCCTTCAACCTCACGGGGGAGATTGGCTGCAACTCTTCTCATTGCTGCCTCGGGGTTCTCTTTCACTCCTTCAGCCAGAGCAGTAAAGACCTTAATGTCGTCTGAGGAGAGCAAGCCAACAGCTACACTTCCCTTTTCAACGCGTTTCTCGGTGAATTCTCCTGCAGAAGAAGCTCCAATTAAGGGCGCATTATTCGTGGCTTTTCTTACTGCATCTACTGCCTTACCATAGTCGTACTCACTGGAGACATACAGCATGGACAGATCAACTCGACCTCCTTCTAATTTAGCTTTTGCCGCAAGGACGGCTTCTTTAGCCGCCGCAGCGCTCTCTTTGGCCTTGCTCAACCCGGTTGCTAATGAGGTTCCCATTGTCAAATCTCCTCCTGTCCTTCCGTTGACCGACAGTCCGATGGTAGCAATAATCGAAAAATGGAAATTCCTATGTCA
Organism: Deltaproteobacteria bacterium; assembly: GCA_030272815.1. Lineage (GTDB taxonomy): Bacteria > Desulfobacterota > Desulfobacteria > Desulfobacterales > ETH-SRB1 > B13-G4. The sequence goes on along the minus strand of JAJSZT010000037.1, from coordinate 1,803 downwards.
GGCATAGTCTGGCCACCTCGAAGCACACAAAGGGTTGGTCAGATTCAAATAGTGTGGATAGGGTGGCAACTTGTTTTTTCAACAAATATAATATATACTTAGATTAATTGAGTGTCAATGCAAAAGGCGTCTTTTTACAGGGCAAATGCATTTGGAAAAATAAAATCAGTTTAAAAGGAGGGGCTTAAAGGTGTTTTCCCCATACAGTATAGGTTGATATCGGCTGAAAAAAAATTTTAAGCCCCGTAGCGATTCCAAAGTGCCGATATCAGAAGATTTTTCGCTTGACATCAATCTGACAATCGTTTAGTAATAATTTTGATCCGCTTGGAAAGGACTTAGAGATGATTTTTTGCCTGCTGATTTTATATGGTGCTTTTTTTACAATTGCCCAATGTATTCTGTTGAATTGTCAGTAATTGTTCCACTACTCGACAGCTCGGTGACTCAATTATTTGACGATCTATATAAATGGTAAGGAATTCGTGAAGTCAAAAGCCCTTATATTCATTCTTATCTATTCGATCATAGAGACATTTTTCTGTATTCAAGTTACAATGGCAGATATCAGAGAAAGACAACGCCTGCACATCCTTAAAGAATCGGGACAGCACAGCAAAGCGTATGAAGGATACATGGCCGCCATTGCAAAACATCCGGAATCCATTCCCCTTGTTCTGGATTTTGTTGAACTCCTTATTGGCATGGAGAGGTTTGATGAATCCTGGAACCTGCTGGAAAAGATAAAGCCTGAAGATATCAATGCCCTGAATGACAACGACAAAAGACGTATTTCGCTCCTCAAGGCCCAGGTTCTTGTAAAAAGTGAGGATTTTGATACGGCAATATCCAAAATAAAGCCCTTTGCGGATTCAAAGGATGATCAACTTCTTATCGCAGATATCTATCTCATGGGAGGGCAATGGAAAAAGTCATTAAGGATTCTAGGGGAGGTGGAAGAGTCGGTTTATTACACACCCTACGAAAGAGACCTTGCCCGAAAGAAAATAGCAAATATCAGAAGACACTTTGCTCCCCGAATTAATGCAGATGCCGGGATCGTGGACTCAAAGGCATATGGATCAATTCCCTGGAGTTCTATTTCCGGCGAAATTCCCATATACAAAAACAACCGGCTTACAACATCATATCTGTGGATGGACGGCGGAGATTTTTTTTCCGTGGGCATGAGTGGTTTCTCCAGAAAATTTCCTGTTGAGCTGTTATTATCCATCACTGATGACGGCGAAGCAGGTGCAAGCTTTAAAACAACCTTTAATCCAATAAAAAAATCTTTTGTGGAAATCAAAGCTTACTATAACGAGGTAGAAAGAGAACTCACTGCGCTGATGGATGAATTCAGCTTGAAAAAAGGCGGTTTTCTTCGCTTTGATTATGGATTTTCCGATATGCTGAGAGGATCGTTCAAGTATGAGTATTCAGATTATTCTCAGGGTTGTATGAATATAGTTAATATCGGCGCCACCCATGACCAGCATCTATCTGTTAAAAAGATAGTGCTGTATCACACAGTTAATATGCTCGTGATTGAGGGACATGAGGATTACGATGACGATGACGATACGGTTTACATTGCCAAGCATCTTTATATGCCCTCGTACACCTTCAGTTTGTCATATCCTGTTTCAGATGAGTATTATTCCGGCCACGTTGCATTCAAGATAGGCATGGGCTACCTCTTTGGCATAGATAACGAAGGACTTGCCTTATCTCCCGGATGCTCTTTTGATCTCCGCATTCACGGAGATGTCGGCCTCAAGGGAGGTGCGGAATATCGTCTCG
>JAJSZT010000036.1 GCA_030272815.1 Deltaproteobacteria bacterium | reverse complement strand
TTTTAAAAGAGCATGATTTTGGCAATTCATTTAATCGAAAATACGTTGAACCATTATATGATTTTGCGGAAACTTGGAATTCTGTAGAAAAAGAGTTCATAAATATGAAGTTAGAAAAAAAGAAGAAAGAGCTACATTTTCAAGCAAAAGAGCTCGCCTTTGAGATCGCTAAGAGAACCGTTCCTGTGGGTAAAGGTGATTTTGTATCAGTTTTTTCTGAGAATATGAGGAATTCTAATGGACAGCGACCCCCTCATGTTATTGAAGATGCGGAAGTTTTGAATGAAAAGTCTTCCAGCTTTGTTCCTTTGTATGAGAATTTTGTTAGATTATGTCGAGAAAATATAGCCGAATAATTTCTAACCTGCTGCTGCTCCCGACGCTCGTTCCTCGCGCCGGAGAGCAGCGTCTATTATGCGGCAAGGAGTGTTAAATGCAGTTCGATGGTGGTTATAAATATCCAAGTAATCAGATTTGTTTGGTGCTCAGTGTCGTTGCGATCTTGATTACATCGTTATTGTGGCACATAAAACCCTTAAGCCTTGCTCAGGGCATAGGTTTGTTTCTTGGTCTCGAGGGAACCGTCTTAATCGCGTCATCATATACACCTATTGGCCTCGGCCAACCCCAAGGTAATATCTGGCACCGGTTGATTTGTGTCCTTAATCCACAAAAAGGCACCGCAGTTTCTTTTAATCAGTTGATGTTTTTCAGCGGTTTGTTTTGTTTGTTCCTTTCGTACACTGCAGCAGCATTAGCGTAACAATTGTTCCGTTAACTTTTTTTATGGTCAAAATATCTCTGATGAGAAGGAGAAGGCTATGAAGCCAACCGGAAAAGATACACATAAAATGAATACAGTCCCGACAGTTATAGTGGCGCTACTCGTCATGACGCTCGCCTATTCGCACACCGCCTCCGCCAGTATTATCATCAACATTAATTCTGAATTGAATACGATCGCTGATCCTATCGTAGTGAATCTTGAAGCGGGAGACTATCGTGTCTTACCGATAGGTGTGACCGATGGCGGCCTATACAATGCTTTGAATCCATGGGGCGATGAACCAAATGGTTGGTTTCACGTTTATTCGATTTCATCTGCGTCAATCGATGCCAATCAATTTCCCGGAACGTTCTGGGAAAATAACAGAGGCGTCTTTCAGAATTACCGAACAGATTTGATAGCCTTGGCAAATGCTCCAATAGAGTACTTCACTCTTTTATCGAATGAAGATGTGAGTTTTTATATAGCTGATGGTACCTATTCAGACAACGCAGGGGGAATATCAATTGACGTGACGGTTGTACCAGTGCCATCCAGCGTAGTTCTATTGCTCTCGGGTATGGGCCTCCTGCTTAGACAAAAATTTTTTAGCGATAAAGGCATAACAGGATGAAGGAGCGCGCCAATAAATAAATGCCGTGCAAGCGCGACCGCTATGACATCAAACGGATTGAGACAGACGCAAACTGCGCGCTCCTCATCCTGGGCGTTAAAGATAGCTGCTATAAATCAAACATTCAGCCTTATTCACAGACAGTTGCGATATTTATATGTAATCTGCGGCATTGGCATCTACAACGCAATTGGATAGTCACATTCTTTCTCTTCCACAAGCCCCACACCATCTATTAAGGCCATGGAAGTGGACTACTATGATATTGCCAAGAATATAGAAAAATCATGACAGGTTCTGTCAGAGCCTCTTTATACGATGAAGCGCCATACTTTTCAGGCTCATAAGCTGTGTTTGTTTAAACAGCGTAGTAGTTCCACAAAAAAATCTTGACTCCAGTCTAAATTTGGTCTTAATATAGGTCATGTCTCATTAAAGGGAGGGCCTGCATATGAAATTAAGCGTTTCGATAAAACCCATAAGTTATTTTAAAGCTCATGCCGCGGAAATTATTCGACGTATCTCAGAAAACCAGGAGTCAATGGTTATCACGCAAAAGGGGGAAGCAAAGGCGGTGATTCAGGATATTCGCAAATACGAACAGACCCAGGAAAGTCTCGCACTGCTGAAAATCCTGGCACAAAGCCGGAAAAGTCTGAACAAAGGAGATGTTCGACTTGCGGCCGATGTTTTCAATGAGCTGAAAACGAAAATGAAAGATGATTCCACCTCATGAGTTTTACGGTCCATATAATAGGAGATGCCGAAAAAGATTTATATGAAATCTATGATTATGTCAGAAAATCGAGCTCTCCGATCAATGCCCAAAAATTATTTTTACGGTTAGAACAGACGTGTATGAGTCTGGCAGACAATCCGGAACGAGGGCACATTCCACCGGAGCTTGAAAGAATAGGTGTTTATGAGTATCGGGAAATTCACGTTAAAGTATACCGAATCATCTATCAAATTATCGATAATGACGTGTTTATTCATTGCATCTTGGACGGCGGGAGGGATCTGCAGGAACTGTTAGAATATAGAATCTTGAGATAAATGACGAGAAATCCATAAACGAATTGGTCTTACGCGTGGCCCCTGATATCTCAGCGCTGGCTTTCGTCTATGATTTTATGCGTTTATTTTTCTATTCTGCCTTATTTGATGTATGAGAATATCCTGGGCAGCAACTTTTTTAACTTCGCAATACAGTTCTCGTTACCCCATGCTATAAACCGGCATGCAAAGCACGTTATATGGCCAATTAGACAGGGCAATTAGAGGTCTCATTTTGATTTTCAGGGAATGATGTGCTAAGAGGAAATTCTTATTGGCTTAATGTGAGGTGGATAATGACTCGAATTTCTTTTCTTTTAATAATCTGCTTAATAATATCCCCTTTTATTATTTCCCATGGTTGTATAAAGGCCATTACCGGTGGGCAAATAAGAGGGAATGTCATAGAAGTCTCAAAGAATATAGAAAGTTATTATTATGACATGGACAGGTATATAGAAACATCTATTACAGGGGAGGATTCACCTGAAATTTTGAGATCAAAGGGCAACGGCCATGTGGATGTCAAAAACAAGAAGATGAAAGTATCGATTAACATTGATGAATGGACTACTGATAAAGCGCAATCCAGGTCAACCCGGACTAAGATGTATATTTTTGATACTATGGAATATCTTTATTTACAAAGTCGCGGGAAAGACGGTTGCTGGAAAAAATTTGAGGTGCCTGGGAACAAATTTGATAATGAGAATCATCTAAAAAAGCAGATGGAATTGCTTATGACCTCTAAGATAACTAACTCGCAGGATGAAACCCTTGGAAAACTTGATTGTTATTTGCTCACCATAGAACCTGATAAAGAGGTTTTCTGGAAGGTAATAATGGAGCAGGAGGAAGAACACCCTCTTTTGAAACTACTTAATTTGGATTATAGAGATGTGGTTAAAGAGATGGATATGAAGATGTGGACATCAAAAGATACATTTCTTCCTGTAAAATGCCATATGCAGATGAAAGCGGTAATCGAGAAAGAGATAATGAATGAGTCATTTAAAATGATAATCAATGTAAAAACAATTTATACATACCATGACCATAACAAATTATTGGCTATTAAACTCCCTGAACAGGCAAAGAATGCGGAAATCTATGAAGAAGAATGGGATTAAAAAAAGGCCTTCTAAGAAAACTTCTTAGAAGGCCTATACAGTATGCGGTCTAATCTCCGGTTTACCTGCGCCACATATATGGCCAGATTTTACTGCAATCTAATTTCTGTGTTATGGGAAGGCCGGTATCCATCCAGGAGACTGAGTCACTTGGATCACATCTTCCAGGCCAGCCTCTATAACCCCCAAAGCCAGAAGGACTGCTTTTGCTACTGCCTTGAAAGCCACCGCGTCCAGGTCCACCATTTTCACCTTGAATATCAATCTCGTAAACGTTGTTATATCCGAGAGTTGTTTCCAGATATTTGGCTGCTTCGTCACTACGTTTTCCACTTCGGCACATAAGCATAAGTGGAGTGTCTTTATCAGGAAATGTGCGTCTTATAAGGAAGCCAAAAAGATGTTTAACGGTTCTTAAAATGGGCTTACGCGTTTCACAATCAATTCGATGTGTCCACAGCTTATAGGGAAAATTGACAGCAATCGGATTTCCGTTTTCGTCAGCAGGACTTCCCACCCAGGAACACTCTGCCAGTGTTCTGATATCTATGAGGGCTGGTTCGACTTCCTTAAGCTTAGGGCCGCCCAAATCCGTTGTGACCACGCCCACATCCTTTGTGACCACCATATCATATGCGTTTTGCGCGCTTATTTGATCAAATGCCTCTGCGCTTCCTATGGCCATCACCGACGATACAAACACGGCTATTGTCAAGACTGTAAATATTTTTAGCTTCATTCCTAGGCTCCTTTTGATTTTGAGTTGTTAATACTAATTGTCACACATACCTATCAAATTTTATCTCCTTCCTTTCAAGAACCACCACCTCCTTTCAATCTTCATCAAGTATAGTGAGTTCCCCCTCCATAATTTCATCTATTATATCCTGCCGGGTCTTTTCATCGACCCCCTCCAGCATTGGCATTATTGTCTTAATAAGTGTCTCCCTCTCAGCCTTTTCAATCTCCTTTTCGCTGACTTTGGTTGCCTTGATTTTTTTCTCAATTGGCACCTCGATTTTTTTCTCAATTGGTGCAGGACCAATTCCTGTCTTTACGAGTATTAACTTTGCGACTCTTGGTTCACCTGTTTTAGCCCCCTTTGTGAATATAGTCGCGTAATTCTCAACACCACAAGCGTGCATCAATTTCCTGATACCTTTTTCTGTCTTTAAATCATTGAATTTTATGCTGATTTTTCTATCCGGTAAAATCTTCTTGTTGAAAATTTCTATCTTGCCTTCTTCCTCCAATGCACTAAAAACCACCTTAACATCTATATCTCTTATATCAACAGAGAGCTTGCCTTTATCAAACTTAATGTTCAGGTCTTCCTTTATGACAGTTGCGCCATCAGCCCTTGACCAAAATGCAATGAAAAAAGTAATTAAGATACAAAGAAATAGATCTGAGTTTTTTCTGACCATGCTATAGGAGTCCTTCTATGGATAGGGTTAAAGGAATAGAAATAAGGTCGAATTATGGTGATTTTTTTCATTTATTCCCAATAATTGGCTATGTATTTTTTTATTATTTCTAATAATACTTTAAACTCAGCACTATATGCAAAAATCATGCAAATTTAAGTACCAGGGAAAATCTGTTTTAGATTACAGATAATTAACTCAATTATACAGAATATAGAGAAAAATGAAAAGTGAAAAAAAGTGTGAAATTAGGAGGTTAATTACATAAATTCTATTACATTTTTTACATAGTTTCAGGATAGTTCAAAGGATGGAAAACTCAGAATGTCTATCTTTGTTTTCGATACGTGCTTTCCTCACATGAAGCAAGGGTTTCCCACATTTGCTAACGAATTTTCTCAAATGCCTGTAAGAAATATCCTGAGGAGATTCAACAGGCAGCTTTTCAAGGAACCTGATGAATTCATTAAGCCTTGTTCTTAAAGATTCAATTGATTTTTCGGCATACTTCATTTATATATAAAAGTAGTTAACATTTTAGAAAACTCTCAAGTGAAATAACACCCCCTCGAGGGGGAAATGGGGGGCGGTGTTTAGGGAACCGCCTTTCTTTTTGGGAAAAAAGAATAACAATATTAATGTTCGGATAGTGATATTAAATGCCTGTATACGAATATAAAGCAATAGACATAAAGGGTAAGAATGCTTCAGGTGTCATTAATTCTGAAAGTGCTCTTTCGGTTCGTCAAAAGCTTCGCAATTCCGGCATTTTTCCGGTTTCCATTAAAGAAGTTGATGATATCCCAAAAAAAAAGGAGATGCGGACTTATTTTGATCTGCACCGATTTAACCGTGTCAAACCATCTGAAGTTTCGATGATGACAAGGCAACTGGCCACACTGATCAGCGCCGGGTTTCCGCTTGTAACAGCCCTTGACGCTCTGATACCCCAAACACACTCCACAGCATTTAAAAAGATTTTATCCCATGTAAAAGATTCAATCGTAGAAGGAAACAGCTTTTCAGTTGCGCTGTCTCTGTATCCGGCTATTTTTCCTCCAATACATATAAACATGGTTCAAGCCGGAGAAACTTCGGGAACTCTTGATATCGTTTTAGAACGGCTCGCAGATATTACCGAAAAACAACAGGCATTAAACAATCGAATAAAATCGTTGCTGGCATATCCTGTCTTAATGACCTTTATAGGTGCGCTTGTTCTGTTTATTCTTTTGACCTTTATTGTCCCGACCATAACCTCAATCTTTTCCGATATGAACCAGGTTCTTCCCACCCCCACCCTCTTGCTTATTGCCATAAGCGACCTTTTAAAATCTTACTGGTATGTTATCATTATCCTGATAGCAGCAATCATACTTACTTATCATAACATCAAAAAAACTAAAAAAGGGATATATCTGATTGATAAAACTGTGCTTTATCTGCCAGGCATAGGCGCTCTGGTCAAAAAAATGGCTGTTGCCCGTTTTGCGCGAACACTGGCATCTCTTCTTGAAAACGGTGTTTCCATGTTGTCCGCCCTGGAGATTGCAAAGAATATCACAGGTAATGTATTGATCTCCAATGCTATTGAGGATGCTGCTAAAGAAGTCGGAAAAGGGCAGAGCCTTGGAGCATCCCTTGCGGCATTCAAAGCAATTCCTTATCTTTCCATCCAGATGATCCAGGTCGGAGAACAAAGCGGCAAGCTGGAAACCATGCTTAATAAAATCGCAGATCTATTTGAAAACGAAGTTGAAACAACCATGATTAGCATGACATCTTTGCTTGAACCTGCTATAATATTATTTATGGGCGTTATTATCGGCTTTATTGTCCTTTCTATATGCCTTCCGATCTTTGAGATGAATCAGTTTATTATGTAAGGGCAGGGATTGGGGATTGTGGAACCCTGTTAAAATATCTAAGCGGAGGATGAATGAATATAAAAGTACCTCTTATAAAAAATGTTCGTGGATTTACACTTATTGAATTGATGGTTGTTATAATAATATTGGGCATTCTCGCCATGTATGTCACGCCGAGAATAATGGGTCGCCCTGATGAAGCAAGACAGGTTAAAGCAAGGCTTGATATGGCCAGTCTGGAAACGGCGCTAAAATTATACAAGCTTGACAGCGGCGTGTATCCAGGCACAGAACAGGGTTTGCAAGCGCTGGTTGTTCAACCTGAAACAGGAACTCTGGCAAAGAAGTGGCGTAAGGGTGGTTATCTTGAAAAAAACAGGGTCCCGAAAGATCCCTGGGGAAATGAGTATATTTATCTTTGTCCGGGCGTTAACGGCGACTTCGACATAATTTCATACGGAGCTGACGGTGTTTCCGGTGGGGAAGACAAAAATAAGGATATTAACAATTGGGAAATTGAATAAGCGGTATGCCCATTGTTTCCTCCCAACAGTGCTGCCAGCAAGGCACAAGCAATGGTGCTCACCGCAGAGACGCAGAGAACGCAAAGAGAAAAAAGATTTTCCTTTCTGTTGAGAGGACAGAAAGGAAAAAAATCTAACGCTTTCAGGACATTCAAACGATTGGATCGTGATAGATATTAATAAATTAAGCAGTAAGATTATAGGCGCTGCTATTGAAGTACATAAGACCTTGGGGCCAGGCCTGCTGGAATCTACATATGAAGAATGCTTATGTTATGAATTGAGTCTCCGAGGTTTGGGATTCGAAAGACAGAAGGCACTACCTATAACCTAAATTGAGCGATTTTTTACTCGACCTGCACCAATCTCTTGCGCATCAAGGGCTTGCGAAAAGTCTCGACATATCCATTGGTATGCCTCCGATTTTCGCAAACCTTGCTGCATCAAGACCTTGGCACATTTCTTCGCAAAAAATCGCTCAACTTAGGTATAACGTATAAAAATAAGAAGCTGGATTGCGGTTACAGGCTGGATATAGTTGTTGAAGACGAAATCATACTTGAACTGAAGTCATGCGAAAAGATTGAGCCTATTCACAAGGCACAACTCTTGACGTATCTCAAATTGTCAGGTCTTCATTTAGGATTAGTCCTGAATTTCAATGTACCCCTTATGCGTGATGGCATAGTAAGAATAGTGAACGAATTAGATGAGTAATCCACTTTTCAGATGGTTCTTATTGCTTTCCGTCCTCTCAACGGAAAGCAATAAAAAACTTAACCTTAGCGTCCTCTGCGTCTTTGCGGTGAACACAAAAATCTTGGTGTCTTAGTGTCTTTGTGGCTAGACCATTACATTTTATCGATGAAAAAATATGTTAAAACACGGATCTGTCTCCGGCAAAGCAACGGATTTACTCTTATTGAGCTAATCGTTGTTATCTCTCTCATCAGCATAATAACTTTTGTATCGGTTCCACGTTTTCATAACAAAACCATGCCGGATAACACAAAAAAAGTTTCTCGCTGGATTATGATAACATCGCAGTCTTTAAAAGAAAAATCTTTCAGCGATCAGAAGCTTTATACCATGTACGTTGATATGGAAAGCAGACAGCTTTGGGTGACAGATGAATCCATGTCGGAAGAAGAGGTTCTAAAAGCAGGACAACAAGGATTCTTGATTCCGGATGATGTTGAAGTGCTGGATGTTGAGTTCCCAGGCAACAATAAAATCATATCCGGCCTGGCTGATATCTGTTTTTACCCTGACGGCCATTCTGACATGGCGTTGATTCATATCAAAGACGATGATAACAACCGGTTCTCTTTTCTTATTGAACCTTTTTTATCAAAGGTAAAACTGTATGAAAAATATTCGGGATTTGAAGATTGAGCCGGCTACCGGCTTTACATTGCTCGAAATCATGGTATCAATCTCCATAATTGCCATTGTCCTTGTTGCTGTTTATAGAATGCACACCCAAACCATCTCCATGAATGCCTCAGTAAAATTTTATACAACCGCACCGCTGCTGGCACATGGCAAAATTGCGGAACTTGAAATAACCACATCAAATGAACTGACAGATGATTCGGGAAATTTTGGGGAGGAATTCCCGGGATACAGATGGAACGTATTAATAGAGGATATTGAATCTAACTTTCTTGGCACAACCGCTAAAGATCTTAAAAAAATTGATGTTACTATATCCTTTAATAACGATGAACTCACTTATAACCTGAGAAAATACAGGTTTGTTGGGGGTTGAGGGAGTGGATATGACTAACATCAAAATTCAAAACTCTTTTGGTTTTACACTTCTTGAAATTCTGATTTCGATTTTTATATTTGCCATTGTTATTACAACTGTTTTTGGTTCATATAATTTTGTTTTGTCCAGTTCCGAAACTGTTGATAAAGCCATTTCATCCTATGAAATGGGACAGAATTGCCTTAATCGGATGATTGTTGATCTGGAGTCAATATATGTATGCCTGCTACCTGCATACTCTCCTCCGGATTTTGACGACTTTCCGGATACTTACCGAATTGCAGGAGACATCTCAGATGTAGATGGCGCCAACTTTTCAAGGCTTAGATTTACTTCACTTGCTCATGTGCCAATTAAATATAAACCTCAAAGCAAACTATCGGAAATAGTTTATTATGTTCAGGCAGGCAATGAAAACGATTTTGTGCTGAAGCGCGCAAACAACATGTGCTCCTACAAGCCATTTGAAGAAAAAAAAAGCGACCCTGTATTGTGTGAAAACATCAAATCACTCACGTTCATTTATTATGATCAGGAAGGAGCCGAACATGAAAATTGGGATTCTGATCTTGAACGGTTCGGGCATGAAACGCCTGTAGCAATAAGCATAAAACTCGAAATCGGCAACGATTCAGATTTTCAACTCTTCGAAACCGTGGTGGCCATACCGGTTCACAGAGAAAAAACAGTTGAGGAATGAGGGGGGCAAAAAAGTCTTTTTAAAAACCTGAAATGATGCTAAAAAACAATCATGGAATAGCCCTGCTGATTACGTTATCCATTATAACTGTATTAATTGCAGTATCATTGGAATTACGCAGAAATGCCGGCTTGGCTGTTATGACAACTGCTGCTGCTCGTGACCGGCTGACTCTTTTGCATATATCGTCATCCGGTATAAATGCGGCAATGGCAATGCTTATAAAGGATAAAAAGGAATCGGAAATAGACTCTATGCAGGAAGGCTGGGCTGATCCGGAGAAAACAATAGAGGTACTTAATGACATTCCATTTGAGGATGGAAAGGTCACAGTTTCAATCAGCGACGAACTAAGCAGAATCCAGGCAAACGCTATTGTTCGATTCCCTGAAGGACGCGAGTCAAATGATGCCCAGATGTTTATGTGGGACCGTTTTTTGAGCTATTTCATCTTTCAAGATGATCTGTTTGAAGAGATTGAGCCCAGAACAATTATAAACTCTGTTAAAGACTGGCTTGATTCGGGCGATGATGATGCGATTACCGGGCTAAACGGGGCTGAATCAGATTATTATCAGTCTCTCGATCCTTCATATTCCAGCAGAAACGGTCAGCTAACTTACCTTGACGAACTTGCTCTTATCAGAGGCATTACGTCCGATCTTTTCTACGGCCATGAAGAACAACCGGGTATTTCCAGATATACGACTATCTATGGAATAACGGATTCCGGCGCTTATGAAGGTAAAATAAATATCAACACAGCAGAGCTTCCGGTTCTAACGGCGCTCCTGCCTTCAGGAAATGAACATCTTGCACAGGAAATATTTGATTTTCGGCAGGAAAAAACCGATTTGGAATATATACATGACCTTTCAAGTTTAACGTGGTATAAGCATGTATCCGGGTGCAACGATATTACAATTGATCCGGAGCTTATCACGACTTCAAGCGATTTTTTCCGAATTGTGTCTGTTGCGAAACTGCGGGAAATGGAAATGACAACAACAGCAATAGTTCAGCGCATAAAAGATAATACATCGAACAAATGGAAATGCAAAATTTTAAGCTGGCAGACAGAGTAAGTCTGATATATCAAGTATTATGAAAAAGCTTCAAAATATATTTTTAAATGCCATGAGCAAGAAGGTCCTTGGGCTTGATATTCGATATGATTCTGTATCTGCAGTGTTAGTAAAGAATAATATTAAGGAAAACTTTATAGAAGCTCATGAATATGTTCCGATATCAGATCAAAAAGATCTTGAGAGCATAATATCATACTCCCTTGATATTATTACAAAAAAAATGGATATAGCAGGTTCTGTCTGTATTGCTTCATTTCCCGCAAACCAAATATCTTACAGAAATATTAAGCTCCCCTTCAAGGAACAAAAAAAAATAAAACAAATACTGCCTTATGAGCTTGAGTCAACACTGCCGTTTCTTGTGGATGATCTCATAATAGATTATAATTCCATAAAGTTGCAGGGTCGATCAGATTCCGTTGATTCTACAGATGTCATTGCGGCCGCAGTTGAAAAACCCGCGCTAAAATCATACCTTAACACACTTGCGTCCTTTAATATCAAACCCAAAATTGTTACTGTTGGAGGCTATCCAACAGCGCTCTGTCTTTCCAGTGACACAACTGTGCCTGAAAACCGGCTTTTTGTCGATATGGGCAACAGGAACTGCTCTGTGTTTATTCATGTTGCAGGACAGATATATCTCATACGTTCCTTTCCAACAGGCACGGCCGGTTCATCAATAAAGGAATCGCTCTGCAATGAAATTAAGCGGACACTTTATGATAGTGAAGAGATTTTTGGTTTTAATCTTCAGCCGGATGAAATATTTATTACAGGATACAATTCTGATACAGTAAATTACAAGCAGGATATGGAGCGCATACTGGGAATATCTGCCAAACGAACCGATCTTCTCAGCCACACAGGCTTTACCAGAAAGAATCCTGCATTGTCCTGGAAACCGGAACAAATGGACAACGCGCTGGCCCTTGCTCTGTCAGAAATTGAGGGGTTTAAAGTTTTTAATTTTCTCAAAGGCCCATTTGCGGCAAAAAATTACTGGGTGGAGCACAAAAAAAGTTTAATCAAAACAGGAATACTTGCAGGGCTGGTTCTGGCTTTAATATTTATTAATGTTGTCCTCAAAACTCATTCAATGGAGAAAAAGCTGGCCAGCCTGAATAATCAAATAACCGATATCTTCAAAACAACATTCCCTGATGTAAAAAATATTGTCGATCCAATTCAGCAGATGCGTGTAAAGTTAAAAGAGGCTCAAAAATCGTCAATGTTTTCCGGAGAAACCGGCAAACATACATATGCTATTGACATTTTAAAGGATATCAGTGAGTTTACGCCCAGGGACATTGATGTTAACCTTACAAATCTTGTAGTGGATATGGAAAGCGTATTGATTGCCGGAGACACAAACAGTTTCAATGCTGTGGATGATATAAAGCGCGGGCTGGAACAGTCGGATTTGTTCAATAAAGTAACAATCAGCTCTGCCAACATGGACAAATCCGACAACCGTGTACGCTTTAAGCTGCAAATTAAGTTATAGTGGTTCTCAATAATATGAAACTGAATAAACGTGAAAAATATTCAATTTATGCTGTATCAGGTCTTATATGCTTTATTGTATTAATTCAATTTATTATATCCCCCTTTATTGAAAAAAGGAAGCGTATAACCAGAGCCATTCCGGTTAAATCAGGCCAGCTCGAAGAGATACAACTTTTAAAATCAAAATATGATGCCATGAACAGAGGGGCTGAACTGGCAAGGGTTCAATTTTCAAAAAGGGAAAAAGATTTTACCCTTTTTTCCTTTCTTGACAAACTTTCAGATAAAGCGGGCATAAAAAACAATATAAATTATATGAAGCCTTCGACTTCTGTCGATAAAAACACTGGATACAAGACCTCAATTGTAGCAATGAAGCTTCAGGCCATAACGCTCAAAGAACTGACATTTTTCCTGCATATGGTAGAAACATCAAAAAATATTGTGTACATCACAAGACTTTCAATTTCAAAAACAGGCAAAAAAGAGCCTTTTATAAATGCGCTTTTACGGGTTGAAACATCTGAAATCTAAAGAAAGCAGGGAGATGGGAGCAGAGAGTGGAGATTTGAAATAGCAATATGAAAATATACTTTAACATTTTAAATGTCTTTTTAATATCAGCCGCCATATATTTTGCTGTAAATGCTTTTTATATAACAACAGCCAGTAAACTTGATCATGTACATCCGGTCATATCAATGGGCAAACAGATATCATCACCCGAAGATGGAACTGTTCATCCAATATCCTATTACAACACAATAATTGAACGGAATCTTTTCAATACAAAAAAGAGAACAAATAAAATAGAACCGGTTAATATTGAGGCGCTGAAACAAACGGATCTAAACTTAAAATTATGGGGAACGGTTACAGGTGACAGTGGCAAAACATATGCCGTCATTGAAGAACAAAAAGGAAAAAAACAAAATCTTTACAAAGTTGGCGATACAATACAAAATGCAACACTAAAAATAATTTTAAGAGAAAAGGTTGTTTTAAATGTTAACGGCAAAGATGAAATCCTGGAACTGGAAAAAGTGGCTAGCGATTATAAATCAATCATCTCCTCTAAGAGATCAAAGGGATCTTTTTCGCAAAATATTACCATAAAACGTTCACAGATTGACAATGCTGTTAAAAATGTAAATGATCTCATGAAACAGGTAAGAATACGGCCTCATTTTTCTAATGGAAAACCAAATGGTCTTATTCTGAGCAGTATCAAATCAGGATCCATATTCTCAGAAATGGGATTGAAAAGCGGGGATATTATTACAGGAGTTAATGGAAAAAATATTGAATCAGTTGATGATGCTCCGAAGTTTTATGAAAGTCTGAAGTCATCATCCAATGTTCAGCTTCAACTAAAACGAAGAGGCCGGCAAAAAACTATTAATTATCATATTAAATAGTGCCCGAACGAAAACTAGAAAATTTTTTCAAGTTCAAGGAAGGCGCAAATTTTAACCGCAAGAATATATTGGGTATTTTGAGACTTAAAATGAAATCATACACCAATGCTTCAAAAAATATTTTATGCTTATCTGTCTGCATCTATTTGTTCTTTTTTACAGGTTCTTTAATGGCGCAATCAGCCACAACATCCGGAAATGCTGCTGAATCTCCAAATACAAACAAAGAAGTCGAACGATTCGTTTCCATAGATTTCAATGACGTTGATATTAATGTCTTTATCAAATTCATCAGTGAACTTACCGGTAAGAATTTTGTTGTAGATAAGCGGGTAAAGGGAAAAGTGACAATAATTTCTCCTACCAAAATATCAGTGAAAGAGGCTTACAAGGTCTTTGAATCCGTTCTTGAGGTCAATGGCTACGCCACGGTAAAAACCGATAAAATAATCAAAATCATACCAGCGCCTGACGCACGATCAAAGAATATTGAAACCAGATTTAAAGATGAGCTTACTTCTCCGGAAGATAAAATAGTCACACAAATTATACCCTTAACATACGCTGATTCAGATGAAATAAAACGGCTTTTTGCGCCAATGATCTCTAAAAGCAGCGTGATACTGTCCTATCCTCCGACAAATATGCTGATAGTTACAGATGTCTATTCAAATATTATAAGACTTGTCCGAATTCTCAAATTAATTGACATCACAGGCATCGGCCAGGAGATATCGGTAATACCTATTGAATTTTCCGATGCGACAAAACTTGTTAAAATATTAAGTTCCATCTTCAAAACAACAGTAAAATCGAAGAAAAAAGATCCGGATAAAGTAGTCACATTTGTAGCTGATGAGCGAACAAACACAATTGTTTTGCTTGCCAGCGAAAATGATACTGTCAGGATTAAAAAGCTTGTTAAGCTGCTTGACAGGGAGGTTCCGCGAGGTAAAGAGAAAATCCGTGTTTATTATCTTGAAAATGCCACGGCCGAAGATCTGGCAAAGGTTCTCCAGGAACTGCCGGCAAAAAAGCAAAGCCCCGCCAAAGGAAAAAAAGAAGCCCCTCTTATTTCAGGCGATGTCATAATAAAAGCGGATAAGGCCACCAACAGCCTCATTATTATGGCGGAAAAGGATGACTATCTGGTCATTGAAGAAATAATAAAGAAACTGGATATTCCAAGGGCAATGGTCTATATTGAATGCTTGATCATGGAAGTAAATGTGAACAAGGAATTTAATCTTGGAACAGAGTGGCAGGCGGGCGGCGAGACAGGCTATGATGGTCCGAGTAAGGCAGAATCCATTTACGGCGGCTTTGGCGGCGAAAGTAATTACAGCAACTTAGGGAAAATGGTTCCCGGTACAGACACAGACCCTATTTTTTTGCCTTCCGGGTTTTCTCTGGGTATCTTTGGTGAATTTGTTAAAATCGGAGACATTATCTTTCCCAACCTGGCGGCGGTCATACATGCCTATAAGAAGGACAAAGATGTTCATATACTTTCAACACCGCAGATTCTAACCACAGATAATGAGGAAGCAAGTATCACTGTTGGAAAAAATATACCTTATCAAACTAAATCGGCTGCCGAGGGCGCGACCGACACATACAGTTCTTATGAATACAAGGATGTCGGGATAACCTTGAAGATTACGCCTCAAATCAGCAAGGATCGGATGGTCCGCCTCAACATTTCTCAGGAGGTAACCAAACTGGAATCAACCAGCGTAGGGTTTCATCCAACCACTTTAAAGCGTACTATTGATACAACAGTTATTGTCAAGGATAAAAATACCGTTGTTATAGGCGGACTTATCGACGACAGCTTTTCAAATACAGAATACAAGGTTCCATGTCTTGGAGATATACCTGTGCTTGAATGGGCTTTCAAGTCAATGTCAAAATCAAGTGACAAGACCAATCTTTTTATTTTTCTCACACCCCATGTTGTAAAAAATCCTGCGGAAGCAGATACGGTTTACAAAAAGAAGAAAGATCAGATCGACAAAATAAAAGAAGGCAACATCAAGATGTACAAGAAGGAGTGAGCTTACAATATGTTAAGACATCTTTCAGAAATACTTAAAGACAACTTCGGCATTTCAGAAGAAGATATTAGCGAAGTTCAAAAGATAAAAAAAGAAAAAGGAGGTGCTTTCGGAGAAATACTTATCCGGAAAAATTTAATTACTGAGGCACAACTTCTTGAAGCATTAAGCATCCAGTACGATATCCCTTTCCAGCCCGAGCTTCGGCTTGACAATTTCAAATCCGACTTTACCCGGCATGTGCCGATTCAATTTCTAAAGAAATATACCATGGTTCCGCTGGAAAGAAGCAACCATACCCCTGACTCTGAAAACAGACTTGATCAACAGGACCATCCAAACACAAAAGAAGATTTTCATGCCCCTGACTGCATAATCGCTATAAATAATCCTGCCTCGTTCCAGCCACTTGATGATCTGATCAGGATTCTCGGGCTGGAAGATTTTAAAGTTGTTCTTTCAACAAAGAATGCAATTCTTTCTGTTATAAACATCTCATATGACCTGAGCCAGGATTCCGCTGAGCAACTGGTGCAGGATATGGAAGAAAACAGCGCCACTATCATCAGTGAAATTGAGGATAGAGCGGATCTTCTGGATGACACCAGTGATGCACCTATCATCAAACTCGTGAACCATATTATTTCTCAATCAGTAAAGGCCCGCTCAAGCGATATACACATTGAGCCTTATCAGGACAGTTTCAAGGTCAGATACCGTGTGGATGGTATTCTCTATGATCTGCTTACCCCTCCGAAATGGATACAGCCGGCTCTGATCTCCAGAATCAAGGTTATGGCAAAGATGAACATCGCTGAAAAACGCCTTCCCCAGGACGGGCGTCTGGATGTAAAAATAGGCGACCAGGAGATCGACGTACGGATTTCAACAATCCCGACCTCGTTTGGAGAGCGTGTAGTGATGAGACTTCTTAATAAATCAGGTTCATTTCTCAGACTTCCGGATATTGGCCTGGAGCCCGAACGGCTTGATCTCCTAAAAAATCTTGTTAAGTCGCCAAACGGTATTATCCTTATAACCGGACCCACGGGAAGCGGCAAAACAACAACGCTGTATGCAATTTTATCATCCATAAACAAACCCGAAATCAACATTATCACCATAGAAGACCCTGTTGAATATCGGCTCAAAGGGATTAGCCAGATACAGGTTAATCCTAAGATAGGTCTTACCTTCGCGCGTGGCCTGAGATCAATTGTCAGACAGGACCCTGATATCATACTGATAGGTGAAATACGAGATAAAGAAACAGCGGAAATAGCTGTCCAGTCAGCGCTTACAGGACATCTTGTCTTCTCAACACTTCATACAAACGACTCTGCAAGCGCTATTACCCGCCTTGTTGATATCGGCATCGAACCTTTTTTAATTTCGTCTTCGGTTATAGCCGTTGCAGCGCAAAGACTGGTCAGAGTTCTTTGCAGCCACTGCAAAAAGCCATATACACCTGATGGTATGGCTCTTAAAAGCGCGGGCATTACACCTGACCATGTAAAAAATACTACGATTTACAGAGCAAGTGGATGTGAAAAATGTTTTAATACCGGCTACAGGGGAAGGATAGGTATTTTTGAAATAATGGTTCTGAGCGGCAAGTTGAAAAAGCTGATACTTAAAACCTATGATTCGAACCTGATAAAAAAGGAGGCTTTAAATTATAACATGATCACACTGCGCCAGGACGGCATACAAAAGGTTTTAAAAGGTATCAGCACAATTGAAGAGGTTCTAAGGGTCACGCAAAAGTAACCGGCAAATGAAAAGACTTTCCAAATTTTTTTTTCAAAAAGCTAAAGTGTTAACTATCTCTTTTTTTGCCGGCTTAATCTGTTGCACTGCCTGTGCCCTTGAAAACAGGCTGATAATGGAAAACAGTTTCGTTTCTGACGACAAGGTTGATAACCCGGCGAATTCTTTTATCTATCCTGTTGAGTTTTATAGAAAATATATTTCAACGGTTGTAGGTAGTCGTTGCTCCATGTATCCCACATGCTCAAAATACTGCATTGATGCACTCAAAAAGCACGGCTCCGTAGTGGGCTATATCATGACATGCGACCGCCTTATGCGCTGCGGCAGGGATGAAGTCAGGCTTTCTCCTCCTGTCTGGATCAACGGTAAAATGCGCTGTTACGATCCTGTACGCAATAATGATTTCTGGTGGGAAATAGAACATTGAACTTGAACAAAATCAGGCATTTTTCAAAGGTCTCTATTTATAAGTTAAAGCTCAACTTTATTATAATCTTTTTTGCGGGTTTTGTTCTTTTACCGTCCTTTTCTCAATCCTATGCAGGCCCTGTTCTTAAAATAGATCCTGATACCCAGTATAATTTTGCAGAATATTATTTTTCAAACGAAGAGTATTTCAGAGCCATAGGCGAATACAAAAGGTTTATATATTTTTTTCCTGAAGATGCCAGGGCCCCATTGACGGCTTATAAAATCGGAGAATCATATTTCAAAAGCAGGCGTTTCAGAGAAGCAGTTAATTCCTTTAAAACAATTATCGATCGATATGCTGATACCGACTTGTCAGTAAAGTCTTATTTCATGATCAGCGAATGCCTTGTTATGCTTGCCGAATATGTACCTGCAATTTCCAACCTTCATAATCTAATACTAATAACGGACGATGTGCAAACTAAGGATAAAGCTTTTTACAGGATAGGATGGATATACCTTGAAATGGAGGCATGGGAAAAGGCAAAGCTTTATTTTTCTAAAATCAGCAGGCAGAACAGTCATAAATACAGTCTAAAAAAACTTTCTGATGAACTTAACAGAGAGGCAACAATCCCGAAAAAAAATCCAAAGTTAGCGAAAATTTTGTCTATAATTCCAGGGGCAGGATTTTTATACTGTGAAAGATACCAGGATGCATTGATTGCATTCCTGCTGAATGGAGCTATGATATGCGCTGCATATGAGGCTTTTGATAGTGGTAATGCTGCACTGGGGGGAATTATAGCTTTTGTTGAAACAGGTTTCTATGCCGGCAATATTTACGGTTCAGTCAGCAGCGCTCATAAATACAACAGAAATAAGAGTAAACAATTCTTAGAAAAATTAAAGGAAAATACGAAAATCAGCTTTTCAGCCGGTTATAATGATATCGGTATGTTAATTTCTTTTAATTATCTCTTTTAATTCAATGCCCCAGAAGAATCTGACTGCCAAGTCAAGTGTTATTCGACGCCAAGTCCATCTCATCTGCCTTCTTGTCTATATCTTCTTCAGGACCGGCAGATTTTTTTTCTGCTATCTTTTCTACATGCTTTTCTTCTTTTTTCTCAGGCTTGACTTTCTCTACTGCAACCTCTGCAACCTGTTTCTTTTCAACAGCAGCACTTTTTTTGCCCTTTGTTTTCTTTTTTTTACTCTTTTCCTTTTCCGGAGTAACGAGTTCGATCATTGAAACAAGCGCAGCATCTCCCGGACGTCTTCCCAGTTTAACAATCCTTGTATATCCTCCTGACATTGTACCAAAGCGCTCGTTAGCTTCACCAAACAACTTGTAAACGACGTCTTTCTCCCTTATTATTGAAAGCGCCTGCCGTCTGGCATGAAGATCTCCCCGCTTTGCAAGAGTAATCAGATGGTCTGCCCAGCGTCTTAATCCTTTTGCTTTTGTATCAGTAGTACGGATACGTTCATATTTAAACAGAGAAGTGACCATGTTTCTGAACATGGCATCTCTGTGACTACTAGTTCTATTTAATTTCAATCCAGCTTTTCGATGTCTCATAGATCAGCTTGCTCCCCTTCATCTGTATCTTCCTCAGGAGGCACAAAGCCTTCAAGCTTCATACCCAAAGAAAGACCCATCTCACTTAAGACTTCCTTAATCTCATTCAAAGATTTTCTACCAAAGTTTTTTGTCTTAAGCATTTCTGCTTCGGTTTTACTTACCAACTGATAAATCTTTAGTATATCGGCATTTTTGAGGCAATTAGCGCTGCGAACAGAAAGCTCAAGCTCATCAACACTTCTGTAAAGGTTTTCATTAAACTGAGGCTCCTGCAGCTCATCAACTTTCTTCTCGGCTTCCGGTTCAATTTTTTCATCAAAATTAATAAAAATTGTCAACTGCTCTTTTAAAATCTTGGCGGCGTATGCGACTGCATCCTCTGGCAGTATGCTTCCATCTGTCCACACCTCTAAGGTGAGCTTATCATAGTCAGTTTTCTGCCCCACCCTGGCATTACCTACTACATAATTTGCACGCTTAATAGGAGAAAATACTGCATCAACAGGTATTGTGCCTAAAGGTGCATCTTCATCCTTATTTGCTTCGGATAAAGAATATCCTCTCCCGACTTTAACGGTCATGGTTATATTCAGTTTCGCATTCTTGGAAAGAGTTGCAATGTGTGCATCAGGGTTAAGGACTTCGCATCTTCCGTCATCACTGATTATATCGCCGGCAGTTACTTTTCCCTCTCCTTCGACATTAATGCGAACTGTCTTTGGTTCGGAATGGGCTACTTTGAAACGCACCTCTTTCAAGTTAAGAATAATCTCAGAAACATCCTCGAGCACATCTGGAATAACACTGAATTCATGCATTACAGTATCAAATTTTACCGCTACTATTGCAGATCCATACAAAGAAGAAAGTATTATCCGCCTTAAAGAATTGCCAATCGTTATGCCAAATCCTCTTTCAAGAGGCTCACAAACAAACTTGCCATAAGTAGGTTTGCTGGTTACCTGCACCTTTTCCGGCCTTATCATTTCTTGCCAGTTCATGTACATAAGTTCATTTGACGACATATTTTATCTCCGGATTATATTTTATGGGAAATTAGTTATTCTCTCATTCCAATATAGACTTTCAGATAAATAATTTCACAAGGATAGAAGGAGGAAGGCGTATTAGTTATACGTCGACGACTGATAACGCAGTAAAATTATTTATCTGAAAGTCTATAGGAAAAAATTCTGTCTTTTACTTGGAATAAAGCTCCACTATAAGCTGCTCCTGGATAGGCATTGTCAGATCTTCTCGGACAGGATAACCTTTTACTATACCCTTCAAGTTCTCTTTTTCCAAATCAAGCCACTGTGGAATACCTCTTCGAACAACGGCGTCAAGTGAATCTTTTATGGCCTGTATGTTACGGCTTTTTTCACGTATTTCAACAACCTCACCCATTTTTATCAGATATGAAGGAATATTTACCTTCTTGCCATTAATAAGGAAGTGACTATGCTTGACAAGCTGACGGCCTTGAGTTCTTGAATTAACAAAACCCAAACGATAAACAACGTTATCAAGCCGGCGTTCCAGCAATACAAGTAAATTTGTTCCAGTTATACCCTTCTGACGGTCCGCTCTCTTAAAAAACAGACGGAATTGCTTTTCGGAAAGACCGTACATGCGTTTTACCTTCTGTTTTTCACGAAGCTGAATAGCGTAGTCTGAATTTTTTCTTCCACGACGCTGGCCATGCTGACCCGGTGGATAACTCCGTCTGTCAAAAGCACATTTATCAGAATAACAGCGATCTCCCTTTAGGAACAATTTTAAGTTTTCTCGTCGGCATAGCCGACAAACTGACCCTATATATCTTGCCAAATTCTCCTCCTTTATCTATACCCTGCGTCTTTTGGGTGGTCGGCAACCATTATGCGGAATAGGAGTAACATCTTTGATCATAACAACATTAAACCCTGTGGCTTGCAATGAGCGAAGCGCCGATTCCCTTCCTGCTCCAGGACCCTTTACATATACTTCAACATTCTTCATCCCATGTTCCATCGCCTTTTTTACAGCGTCTGCTGCTGCCAGTTGAGCGGCAAATGGTGTGCTCTTTCGAGATCCTTTAAATCCCTGAACGCCGGCGCTTGACCAGGCAACAACATTACCTGCAGGATCTGTAATAGTAATTATTGTATTATTGAAAGTAGATTGAATATGCACTATTCCATTCGGAATATTTTTCTTTTCTTTCTTTTTAGTACGGACTCTTTTAGCCATAAATAAAGCCTCTTTCTCCTCTTACAGGTTGCGGGGCTAAGATTAAACTTATTACCCGAATCACTTCCTTTTCTCTCCACCTCTCTTCTTAACAGCCGATCTTTTCGGTCCCTTTCTTGTGCGCGCATTAGTACTTGTCCTCTGTCCCCGCACAGGAAGCGATTTTCGGTGGCGGAGGCCACGATATGATCCAAAATCCATAAGTCTTTTTATATTCATAGAAACTTCGGTACGGAGCTCACCTTCAACCTTATATTCACTGTCAATAACCTTGCGGATATTATTGATCTCGGCTTCTGACAAATCATCACTCTTGATATCAGGATCAATGTTAAGCTTTGTTAGTATGCTTTTCGATATTGTCCTGCCAATTCCATAAATGTATGTCAGCGCTATCTCAATCCGCTTTTGCCTAGGTAAATCTACACCCGCAATTCTTGCCAAAGTTTATCCTCCTCTATCCCTGCCTCTGTTTGTGCCGTTTATTTTCGCAGATCACTCTTACAACACCTTTTCTACGAATTATTTTACACTTACTGCAAATTTTTTTAACTGATGCTCTTACTTTCATAAATAAAACTCCCCTTAACACTCAGAATACCAAATCAAAAAATGACCCAAGTAGGGGCCACGGCGCGCCGTGCCCCTACTTTGATCTGTATGTTATTCTGCCGCGAGAGAGATCATATGGTGAAAGTTCTACTGTAACTTTATCTCCCGGCAAAATTTTTATAAAATGCATGCGCATTTTCCCGGAAATATGCGCAAGCACCTCGTGCTTATTTTCCAGTTCAACTTTAAACATTGCATTGGGCAGAGCCTCAAGAACCTTGCCCTCTACCTTTATCGCCTCTTCCTTTGGCATTTTTAACTCCCATCCCTTTTACTTAAGATAATTGGACCGCTTTCTGTAATCGCAATCGTATGCTCAAAATGTGCAGACAAAGAACCATCCTTTGTTACAACCGTCCATCCATCCTCAAGTATTTCAACATCATAATTTTTTTCATTCACCATGGGTTCTATAGCCAAAGTCATACCGGGTTTTAATCTGACACCCATACCGGGCTTCCCAAAATTAGGTATCTGAGGTTCTTCATGAAGGTTGCTTCCTATACCATGCCCCACAAACTTACGAACTACAGAAAAACCGGCCGCTTCAACATGCGTTTGGATTGCATGAGAAATATCAGAAAGCCTGCCGCCCGGAATCGCCTTTTCAATACCTTCGTAGAGGGCCTCTTCCGTAGCCTGAGTTAGTCTTCTGGTAGATTCGGATATCTTGCCAACAGCCACTGTGATAGCTGAATCACCGTAATAACCGTTTAAAAGAACACCAAAATCCAGGCTAATAATATCGCCTTCATTCAGCGGAGTTTTAGAAGGAAATCCGTGTACAACCGTGTTATTAAGAGATGCGCATATTGAATAAGGAAAACCCCTGTATCCCTTGAAAGCCGGAATCGCATTTCTCTCATAAGCCAAACGTTCTGAAAGGTCATTTAAATAAAGAGTATCAATTCCAGGTGTTATCTCCGACTCAAGTTTAGAAAGAATTTCTGCAACGACCTGATTACTTGCATAAATCTTTTCAATCTCTTCGGATGATTTTAAAATCACCATCTTAAAATCTTCCCTTAACTCTATCTCCGCTCTTTTTTAAAAAACCCTCGTAATGACGTGTCAACATGTGTGATTCTATTTGAGAGACAGTATCAATGGCTACACCAACAACTATAAGAAGAGCCGTGCCGCCGAAATAAAAAGGAACGTTAAATTTTGATATTAAAATTGACGGAAGCACACATACTGCTGAAACATATATCGCCCCGCCAAGAGTTATTCGAGTCAAAACTCTCTCAATATAGTCCGCTGTACGCTTACCAGGACGGATACCAGGTATATAGCCGCCATGTTTTTTCATATTTTCCGCAACATCATCAGGGTTAAATGTGATGGCAGTATAAAAATAACAGAAAAAGAATATTAGACCTACAAATAATACTTCATAAATAATGCTGCCGGGCGTTATTGCGGAGACAATATTCTGTATCCATGCAATTGCTATAAAACTGCCGATAGTTGCCGGAAACATCATAATTGATGATGCAAAAATAGGTGGTATTACTCCAGAGGTATTAATTTTCAATGGAAGATGGGTGCTCTGACCTCCGTACATTTTCCGGCCCACAACCCTTTTAGCATATTGTACCGGTATGCGTCGCTGCCCCTGCTCAACAAATATAATGCAACCTACGACAGCTATCATAAAAACTATCATAATTATGATTAAAAAGATTCCCATTTCTCCTGTTGAAAGGAGTTTAAAAGTATTTGCTATCGCAGTCGGCAGCCGGGCAACAATACCGGCAAATATTATAAGTGAAATACCATTACCGATCCCTCTCTCTGTTATTTGCTCACCTAACCACATAATAAAGGCAGTTCCTGCAGTCAGGGTAATTACGGTCATAAGTCTGAATTCCCATCCAGGATGTATAACCACAGGAGCACCGCCAGGCGAAGTCATTTGTTCAAGGCCGACGCTGATACCGAACCCTTGTATTATGCTTAACAATACAGTTCCGTAACGGGTATATTGTGTAATCTTTTTTCGTCCCTGCTCGCCCTCTTTTGACAGCCTCTCAAGATGCGGTATAACTACTGTTAAGAGTTGGAGAATAATAGAAGCACTTATGTAAGGCATTATCCCTAGAGCAAAAACCGAGAGCCTCTCTAGCGCACCGCCTGAAAACATATCAAACAGGCCAAGCAAAGTCCCTTTTGCTCGAGCAAAAAATGAGGCGAGCGCAACAGCATCTATGCCGGGAGTTGGAACATGCACTCCGATACGGTAAACTACAAGAAGAGCAAAAGTGTATAATATCCTTTTTTTTAGCTCGGGTATTTTAAATATATTTCCGAACCCCTCGCCAGCCATACTATAAAACCTCTATATTTCCACCAGCAGCAATAATTTTCTCTCTGGCATTTTTGCTGGCGCTATTTAACCGTATCGTAAGAGGAATCTTTATCTCACCTTGAGCAAGAAGTTTGATACCATCTATTTTACCCTTAACAAGGCCGGAGTTAAAAAGAGCATCTTCATCTACTATGCTGTTTTTCTCAAATCTCGACAGGTCACGTATATTAACTACAGCAATATTTTTTCTGAAAATATTTGTAAAACCACGTTTTGGCAAACGACGATGAATAGGCATTTGACCGCCTTCAAAACCAGGTCTCACACCTCCGCCGGAACGACTATTATGCCCCTTTGTACCTCTACCGGCAGTCTTACCTCTTCCTGAGCCCACACCGCGACCAGGACGTTTCCGAGATTTTCGAGATCCCATTGCCGGTGACAATTCATTAAGCCTCATCTATCTTCTCCTCAGCCTTCACTAAATGCGAAACCTTGTTTATCATCCCCCGAATAGAAGGAGTATCTATAAATTCGACCGTTCTGTTTATCTTTGCAAGCCCCATACTACGCAATATTTTGCGATGTTTTTCAGGCCTTCCGATCATGCTTTTAACAAGAGTCACCTTCAATTTACCAGACATTTATATTTCCCTTTACGGGTTACGAGTTGCGGGTTATAAAAATGACTATTGAATACCTTCAATCTTCAATAGCCATTTTACAAATCTTCTAATCTTTTGCCACGCCTGGCAGCTACCTGTTCACGACTTTGAAGTTGACTTAGCCCTGTAACAGTAGCTTTCACCAAATTATGAGGATTATGGGATCCAATACACTTTGTAAGAATATTATTTACGCCGACTGCCTCTAACACTGCCCGAACAGCACCGCCGGCTATAACTCCTGTTCCTTGTGAAGCAGGTTTTAAAAACACTTTCCCTGCACCAAACTTTCCTATAACCTCAAAGGGAATTGTTCCATCAATCAGGGAAACTTTAATCATGTTCTTTTTTGCTTTTTCTATACCTTTTCGGATCGCTTCCGGTACTTCCCCTGCTTTACCTAAACCATAACCAATACTGCCATTTCCATCACCGACAACAACTATAGCGCTAAAACTGAACCTGCGACCGCCTTTAACTACCTTCGCTACACGGTTAATGTGAACTACTTTATCAATCAACTGACTTTCGTCTGTATCTTGTTTAAACAAGATTCCGCCTCCTTATTTAAAAATCCAAACCAGCTTCACGTGCACCATCGGAAACCGCTTTAACCCGACCGTGGTATAAAAAACCATTCCGATCAAATACTATTTTTTTAATTCCTTTTTCAT
This sequence comes from Deltaproteobacteria bacterium, assembly GCA_030272815.1. GTDB lineage: Bacteria > Desulfobacterota > Desulfobacteria > Desulfobacterales > ETH-SRB1 > B13-G4. The sequence goes on along the minus strand of JAJSZT010000036.1, from coordinate 8,357 downwards.
TAGCACGTTCAGCTACAAGTTTTCCGACAAGGGTCGCCACTGAAACTTTATTTTTATACTCAGGAGATTCTTTGACTACCTGTTCCAAAGTTGATGCCGAAGCCAAAGTATGTCCAGTGGTATCATCAATTAGCTGCGCATAGATATGTTTTGCGCTTCGAAAAATACTCAGCCTTGGCCTTTGTTGTGTGCCAAACATGGACTTTCTTATTCTTTTTTTTCTCTTCAAACGCGCAAGTCTTCTTTGATCCAACGAACCCATCTTATTTATCCCCATATACAAATAACCGTTCACGGTTGTCGGTTTACAGTTCACGGTTTTATGCTTTGAGCAACCGTGAACTGTAAACTGTTAACCGTAAACTGTTACTCTATTTAGTGCCGGTTTTGCCTGCTTTTTTATGTATGTATTCCTCAGCGTACTTGATCCCCTTGCCTTTATATGGCTCGGGCGGTCTTAATCTTCTAATTGCCGCAGATATGTGCCCTAACTGTTCTTTATCAATTCCGGAAAGCTTTATAATATTATTTCTCTCAATAGATGCAGAAATACCCTCCGGCAGATCAAAATCGATAGGATGTGAATATCCAAGATTAAAAACTATACGATTACCACTAAACGTGGCACGATAGCCTATACCGTTTATCTCCAGGACACGTTCAAACCCCTTGTTTACACCGGTTACCATATTAGCGACAAGACTTCTGGTAAGTCCCTGCAATGACCTGCTGACTCTGTCATCTTTTTTCATGGTCACATTCACAATGCCATCTTTTATTTCAAGATTGATTAAAGGATGTATAGATCTTGAAAGAGCGCCTTTCTGTCCCTCGACAGTAACTATCCTGTCTTTATATAATACCTTTGTTTTATCAGGTATCAGTACCGGTTTTTTGCCTACTCGAGACATATAATAATACTCCTATCGGCTACCATATATTACAGAGGATCTCGCCTCCTATATTCTCATTCCTGGCTTTTTTGTCTGTCATTATCCCCTTAGATGTGGATAAAATTGCAATGCCCATGCCGTTTAAAACCGGCTTTATATCTTTACTCTTTACGTAAACCCTTCTGCTAGGTTTGCTGACACGATCAAGGCCAAATATCACCTTTGACTGTCCTTGCCTATATTTAAGATAGATACGCAAGACACCTTGTTTGGTATCTTTTATAAATTTATAATTCTTAATAAATCCTTCATTTTTTAATATTCTAGCTATCTCAATTTTCAATTTTGATGCGGGAATATTAACAACGTTGAATTTTGCCTTCTCAGCATTCCTGATTCTGGTCAACATATCTGCAATTGAATCGCTCATTGCCATTGTTTTTTCTCCGTAACTATATAACTTTTAACTATAGACTTTCAGATAAATAATTTCACTGTGTTATCAGTCGTCGACGTATAACTAATACGCCTTCCTCCTTCTGGCCTTGTGAAATTAATTATCTGAAAGTCTATCTTCATTATAAATATAAAAATCACCAGCTGGATTTTATAACTCCGGGAAGCATACCTTGTGAAGCCAGATCACGAAAACAAATACGACAAATTCCAAATTTTCTCAAAAAACCTCTTGGCCTGCCACAGATAGGGCATCTATTGTATGCCCGAACTTTAAACTTTGGTTTTTTAATAGCTTTCATTCTAAGAGCTGTTTTTGCCAAATTATCCTCCTTAATTCCTGAATGGCATGCCTAACAACTTAAGAAGTTCTTTCCCCTCTTTGTCATTCTTAGCTGTTGTAACTACTGTTATATTAAGGCCCTTTATCCTATCAATCTTATCGTAATCGACCTCGGGAAAAATAATATGTTCTTTGATCCCCAATGAATAATTCCCGCGCCCATCGAGAGCTTTATCTGAAACACCTCTGAAATCACGAACTCTAGGAAGAGCTACGTTAACTGTCTTGCTATAAAAATCATACATGCGTATATGACGCAGGGTGACCATACATCCGATCGGCATCCCTTCACGAAGCTTAAAAGCAGCGATTGACCTTCTGGCACGTGTAACAACAGGTTGCTGCCCTGATATAAGTTTCAGCTCTTCTGTAGCTGAATCAAGCAATTTTATATTATGGATAGCCTCTCCCAAGCCCATATTCAGCACAATTTTTTCAAGTTTAGGAACCTCCATGATATTCTGGTATTTAAAGGTCTCCATCAACTTGGGAATAACTTCTTTTTCATAATAGTGTTTTAACTGCGACATAATAACACCTTGTTCAGTTGTCTATAATTTCACTGCACTTTCCGCAGATACGGGTTTTTTTGCCATCCTCAAGAATCTGTTTTTTGATTCGCGCGGGCGACAAACACTTGCTGCACATCAACATGACATTCGACGAGCGGATAGGCGCTTCCTTTTCAACAATTCCACCCTGCTTGTTCTTAACATTAGGCTTAACATGGTGTTTTACCATATTAATATTTTCCACAAGCACCCTGTTGTTCTTTCGGATTACTTTAAGAACACTGCCTATCTTACCTTTGTCTTTACCGGCAATAATTTTGACCTTGTCATTTTTCTTTATAAGGCATTTATCTGTTATCATAAGCCACTTCTCCCAGGGCAATATTAATCCTATAAAACTTCAGGTGCTAACGAAATGATTTTCATAAACCTTTTGGCTCGAAGCTCCCTTGCCACAGGACCAAATATACGGGTGCCTATGGGTTCTTTATTTGCACTAATTAAAACAGCTGAATTATCATCAAATCTTATATATGATCCATCCGGCCTTCTGATTTCCTTTTTTGTACGAACCACAACAGCCTTCAAGACTTCTCCTTTTTTAACCTTGGCATTAGGTATAGCTTCCTTGACGGATACGACAATGATATCGCCAATACTTGCATACCTTCTCCTGGATCCTCCAAGAACTTTTATACAGTACAATACCTTAGCGCCCGAGTTATCTGCCACCGTCAATCTCGTCTCTGCCTGAATCATCGCCTTTAATTTCCTTATATCATCAAATGCTAAACTCGTAAAAAGTCATCAAATCAACGGCAAAGTAAAAAGTTCATATGCAAGGCATGCGAATCTTTAGGAATACCGCTATCGCGGCATCCGCAGGATGCGTAGTTACTTTACGTCGCAATGACGAAAGATGAAGCACAACGCCGCAGATGGACTTTTTACGAAGCCGTCAAATAGCTTTTTGAACTATCTCACTTACACGCCACTTTTTTGACCTGCTAAGAGGTCTTGATTCGGTTATTAATACCTTATCTCCTATCTGGCATGCATTATTTTCGTCGTGAGATGAAAACTTAGAACGTCTTCTAACATACTTATGATAGAATTTATGTTTAACCATTCTTTCAACCATAACAACCACGGTTTTATCCATTTTGTTACTAACTACTGTTCCCAATTGTTGCCTTTTCATTCCTTGCTTTTTCATAGCAGCATCTATTCTTCTTTATCTGTTTTGTTTATTTTTCATCTTCTTTTAAAATAGTCCTTATCCTTGCTATACTACGCCTGGTTTGCTTCATTTTTTGTGGATTTTCGAGCTGACCGGTTTCTTGCTGAAAATTCAAATTAAACAGCTCCTCTTTAAGATCATTCAGTTTTCTTTGCTTTTCTTCCAGGCTAAATTCTCTAATCTCACTTGCCTTCATTATACATCGCCCCTCTCAATAAATCTCGTCCTAACCGAAAGCTTGTGAGAAGCAAGACGGAGTGCCTCCCTTGCCAATTCCTTGTCAACGCCCTCCATTTCATAAAGGATTCTCCCTGGTCTAATAATTACACACCATCCTTCAGGTGCACCTTTTCCTTTACCCATTCTAACCTCAGCAGGTTTCTTTGTAAAAGGCTTATCAGGAAATATCCTTATCCACAGCTTACCGCCTCTTTTTACATGCCGGGTCATAGCTATACGAGCGGCTTCAATCTGTTTAGATGTTATTGTGCCGCATTCCGTTGCCTGCAATCCAAATTCACCGAAACTCAATATACATCCTCGGCTAGATGTGCCTTTCATCCTACCTCTTTGCTGCTTTCTAAATTTTACCTTTTTGGGACTCAGCATGTCCTTATTTCTCCTATTGGCTAACTTGTGCTGGCGCCGGCAGTTATGGCATTCTTATCCAAAATTTCGCCTTTAAAAATAAATACTTTTACACCAACAATCCCGTATGTAGTATTTGCCTCAATAAATCCATAATCTATATCTGCCCTTAAAGTATGCAATGGAACCCTGCCTTCTTTATACCATTCTGTCCTGGCCATTTCGGCTCCACCTAAACGTCCCGAACATATAATCTTCACGCCTTTTGCACCAAACCTCATAGCCGATGAAACACCGCGTTTCATAGCGCGCCTAAATGCAACTCTTCTTACAATCTGAAGAGCAATATTTTCAGCAACAAGCTGCGCATCAATCTCAGGTTTTCTTACCTCCTGAATATCTATTAGGATTTCATGAGGAATGATCCCCTCTAACTCTTTCTTAAGCTGAGATATCTCAGATCCTTTTTTACCAATAACAATACCCGGCCTGGATGTAAAAATTCGGAGTTTAACACGCTTGGACGATCTTTCAATTTCAATCCTGGATATGCCTGCATGGTATAGTTTCTTTTTTATAAATTTTCTTATATTATAATCTTCCAAAATATAATCGGAATAATTTTTTCCGGTATACCACTTTGATTCCCACGTTTTAACAATACCTAATCTCAATCCTATAGGATTTACTTTCTGGCCCAAGCCATTACCTCCTTTTTAAGACGATTTTTCAGCCAAAACTACCGTAATATGTGAAGACCTTTTCAATATCTTTGTACCTCTACCGCGAGCTCTTGCTTTGAAACGCTTCAGTGTAGGACCCTGATCTGCAATTACATTACGAATAACCAGTGAATCTACATCTATCTCAGGGTTCTGATCAGCATTTGCTACAGCGCTACGAACAATTTTCTCCACGATTGCTGCTGCTTTATGGGGCATAAATTTAAGTGTATCAAGACCCACTTCAACCGGCTTGCCCTTGACAGCACCTATAATTTTACGAACTTTCTGAGAAGAAATGCGTACATATCTTGCTACAGCTTTGATCTCCATTGTAAAATATTTCCTTAATCTTATAACTTTACTTCTATTTCTTTAATTTTGATTTTTTGTCCCCGGCGTGTCCATAAAAAGTCCGTGTTGGAGAAAATTCACCCAACTTGTGGCCTACCATATTTTCTGATACAAAAACTGGAACAAATTTTCTTCCATTGTGTACTGCCATCGTAATACCAACCATTTCAGGAATAATTGTCGAACGTCTGGACCATGTTTTAATAACCCTGCTACTACGTGCCTCTTGGGCTTTCAGGACTTTGTTTAATAATTTTGAATCAATATATGGACCTTTTTTTAACGACCGTGGCATAATTTCTCCTGTTATTATTTCTTTGTACGCTTTTTAACTATATAGCGATCACTTTTCCCTTTCTTGCGGGTTTTATAGCCCTTGGCAGGTATACCCCATGGTGAACAAGGATGTCTTCCTCCTGAAGATTTTCCTTCACCTCCGCCCATTGGATGGTCAACCGGATTCATCACAACACCCCGCACGCTTGGCCGTCTGCCAAGCCAACGCTTCCGGCCCGCTTTTCCCAAAGAGATATTCTCATGGATGACGTTACCAAGCCTGCCTATGGTTGCCTTGCAATTAATGAGCACCATGCGAACTTCGCCGGATGGAAGCTTTATCAGAGCATACCTGTCTTCCTTTGCCATTAACTGTGCGAATGTGCCGGCACTTCTGACAATTTGACCGCCTTTTCCCAGCCGCAGCTCTATATTGTGAACATGGGTCCCAAGCGGGATATTTTTTAAAGGAAGTGTATTCCCGGGCTTTATATCTGCATCAGGCCCTGAAACTACAATGTCGCCAACCGCAAGATCCACCGGTGCTAATATGTATCTTTTTTCGCCATCTCTATAGTACAGAAGAGCTATTCTGGCACTACGATTAGGATCATACTCAATTGATGTCACCTTAGCGGGAATCCCTATTTTATCCCTTTTGAAGTCGATAATCCTGTATTTCCGCTTATGTCCACCACCGCGGTGTCGGCACGTAATACGTCCGTTTACATTACGCCCGCCTGTTTTCTTAATTATCTTAAGTAGTTTCTTCTCAGGCTTTGTGCTGCTAATTTCATCAAATGTTGAATATATTTGAGCACGCCTTCCTGGAGATGTTGGTTTTACGTTCTTTACCGCCATTATAAAGCCTCGCTTGTTTTATACCCCCTCAAAAAAGTCAATACGTTCACCGGGTATTAATGTCACAATTGCTTTTTTCCAGTCCTTGCGCTTTCCAATAATGCGACCTCTCTGTTTGGTCTTACCCTTCACCTGCATTGTACGCACACCAGCTACCTTAACATTGAATATATTCTCTATAGCCCTTTTGATTTCAACCCTGTTAGCCTTGCGAGAGACCTTAAATGAAACCTGATTGGAAGCTTCTTTTTGAATAGTTGTCTTCTCAGTAATCAGAGGGCTCTTTATAATATCGTAATAAATCAATTGGGCAGCCTCCCTTCAATGGCCTTTATTGCTGACTCAAGAAGGACCAAATTTTCATATTTGAGAATGTCATATACATTCAATCCCTCACTTCTCAAAACTTTTACGCCAGATACGTTTCTGGATGAAAGTTCCAGGTTTTCATTTTTTTTATCAGTTATTATCAACGCATTTTTCATGTTTAACGCATCTAATACTTTCAAAAATTCCTTTGTCTTAATCCGCTCAAGCTCAATCATGTCAATAACAAATAGACAATTCCCCTGGAACTTGCTGCTCAATGCCATCTTAAGCGCCAAGCTTTTTACCTTTTTAGGCACATTGTAAGAATAAGATCTTGGGTCTGGGCCAAAAACAACCCCACCACCTCTGAGCAAAGGAGCTTTTATATCGCCGCGACGTGCGCGACCGGTCCCTTTTTGACGAAATAGTTTCCTTCCACTGCCCTTTACATCGCTGCGATGCTTAACAGATGCTGTCCCTGAACGCCGGCAGGCCAGCTGCATCGTTGTAACTTCATGCAAGATAACTGATTTTACTGGAACATTGAATATCTTGTCCGATATATCAATCTGTGAAACTTTCTCTCCATTAATATTTTGAACATCTACGACAGCCATAATCTCCTCATTCAGAATGCAGATACATAAGCACCTTCGGTGCGGACATAAGTAAGCACTTTTTTATCTATCTATCCTGATCATCCTGTATATCATGTCAAAAAAAGGAAATCCCTATACTATATATCTATTTGGGTAATTTCTTTTTTCTGATTTCTACCAATCCTGAATTAAATCCCGGTATCGCACCCTTTATCAATACTAAATTTTCCTCAGGCCTTATGTCTATTATCTCCAGATTTTTAACGGTATTTCTTTCATTCCCATAATGACCGGGCATTTTCTTCCCTTTAATAACTTTAGCCGGCCATGCACTGCAACCTATAGAACCCGGCACTCTATGGCTATGACTGCCATGTGTCTTTGCTCCGCCATGGAACCCATGCCTCTTTATGACCCCTGAAAAGCCACGACCTTTACTTGTACCGGCAACATCAACCAGTTCACCAACCTCAAATAAATCAAGACTTATTGTGTTTCCAAGGGCGTATTTGCTCGGATCATCCACAGAGAATTCCCGCAGAACCTCAAAACGACCTTCCCCGCTTTTCTTTAAATGCCCCTGTATCGGCTTGCTAATTCGAGATCTCTTCTTTTCACCAAAGCCCAGTTGAAGCGCATTATATCCATCAGTAACAATAGTCTTTATCTGAGTTATGACACATGGACCGGCCTGTATTACTGTAACCGGTATATATTTTCCATCGGGTGAAAAAATACCTGCCATTCCCAATTTTTTACCAAGCAATCCCTTACTCATGCTTTTTATATATTCCTTTGTACAGCCTTCTTTTTTTAAAAAAGATTCTTTAGATTTTCAGATAAATAATTTCACAAGGATAGAAGAAGAAATCCGAGCAAGTCTAACTGAATTGTACGTCGTCGAGGATTTCGACTGATAACGCAGTGAAATTATTTATCTGAAAATCTATTGCTGTTTTATAGTTTAATCTCTACATCGACTCCCGGTGAAAGATCCAGTTTCATCAAAGCATCAACGGTCTGCTGAGTCGGCTCCAAAATATCTAAAAGCCGTTTATGTGTTCTAATTTCAAACTGTTCTCTCGATTTCTTATCTATGTGGGGGGATCGTAATACGCAGTATTTATTGATCCTTGTCGGAAGTGGTATCGGGCCAACTATCTTTGCACCTGTCTTATTGGCCGTATCAACAATATCAAGTGCT
>JAJSZT010000035.1 GCA_030272815.1 Deltaproteobacteria bacterium | reverse complement strand
ACTGGGTGAGCGATTCCACTCATCTATGTACCGCGAGATATAACCTAAAAATGCTTTTTGCTTTTCGGTCAATTTCATTTTCGAAGCTATGCCTAATCCAGCGGACTATCGTGGAAAAAAATGAACCTTTTTATCCAATGCACATAGGCTTGCTCGGTTCTGTAACTGAGGTGTCTGACCCGTGTAGCATGCCGTACCTGATCCAGCAGTTTTGGCTTGACCGTCATAACCTTTATCATGTATATCTCCTACAAATTGTTGTAGATATTTCATGGCTTGGAAAAGGCTGGATATCTTACAACATAGATTTTATGAAACACTATCTAACACCTTCAATAAAGGTTTCGACACTTGGCAACGAATTCGACTTTCAGTCAAACTTACAGTCTTTCTGTTATAATGTCAAGACTTTTTATTCGGCAAAATCGCACGATAAAACCCTTAGCATGGGGTTTTATCGTGTAAAATTGCCTTATTATTCTTTTTCGCATGCAATAATGCACGAAAACAAATCGGGCTTTTAGGCCCGCTACATCAAAGTTATATTTTAATAAGCAGAGAGGCAAAATGAGTAACAACTATAAAGAAAGCCAAGACAGTTTTAAGATAAAATTCTACGGGGCTGATAATATCGATGCATCAACTCTTGCAATTTCACTTAATAGTATTGTCGATTCGCTTAAAGATATATCATCCGAGACTGATCCTCAAGCGTACGCAAAATTATATGTTACATCAACTCAAAAAGGATGTTTTGAGATTACATTGTCAACAATAGTAAAATATGCCGTAACTCTATTTGCTGCTGAAAATATTAATTTAGCGAATACTGTTTTACTGATATTTTTGAATTCCCTTTTGATCAAACAGCACCTAAAAGGCAAGCCTCCCAAAGAAATTAAAAAAGATGGAGACAAAAGAAAGGTGGTAAATCAAAGAGGAGAAAACTTTGAAACCACAAAAAATATAACCAAAACATATTTCGGTTCCTCTGTTATAGATAATCGGATGATCAATATTTTTTCTGCTTTAAATGCTGATGAAAACCGAAACGATATTTTATTTGAAACTAAAGAAAATAAAGTTCGAATTAAAAAAGAGGAGTATGAAGAAATGTCGGCGAATATTATTGAAGCGATTAAGGAAACTAAAGATTTGCATACTTATACAATTGAAACTCCGCTTTTATTAAAAAAACCGGATTTACTTGGGAATTCTAGATGGGGGTTTGTGTTTGATAAGAACATCGAGGCTGAAATAAAGGATGAAACTTGGATAACAAGAGTGCATAGAGGCGAAATAAAACAATTATATGCTGGTGTAAAAATACCAGTAAAGCTTTTAGTCGAAGTCGAATTAGACAAATACAAAGACCCCAAGGGTACTCCCAGGTACACAGTTTTAGAAGTAACAGGCGATCCTATTGAACCAACGGTGAATATGCAATTATTTGAGGAGTAATAAAAAAAATATAACTAATCACTTGAGCTAACGGGAAAAGGCCGTGGCGTTTCGGATAGGCCGGAATAACGCATAGGCATTTACACCGTAGCTCAGTTCAGACGTTCGCGTGTCCAAAGGCATTTATCCGAAAGAGGATATTTTTTATGTATGACAAAATAAAAGCAGAAATCACTCAAGACTATTACCAACAATACTTCCCTAATGATGGTCAACGTTTTGTCGCTTGGTATTTACGAAATATTCATTTACGGGACATGACAGAAGCAAAATATGATCTTACTGACGGACAGGATGATAAGCAAATAGATGCTATTGTCGTTGATGACGACAATAATACTATATATATTATACAAGGTAAATTTATAGGTCAGGGGAGCGTAGATGCTGAACCGCTAAGAGAAGTATTGTCATCATGGGTGCAACTTAAGGATATTGTGAGGCTTCAAGAAAATTGCAATGAAAGGCTACAGAAAAAGTTATCAGAAGTATCTCTTGCTATTGAGGACGATTACGACATTGTATTTGAATTAATTACTACTGGTATTCTGACAAGTAGCGCTCAAAATGACTTGGCAGCCTTTCAAGCTAACTTGGCAGAATCAGACGATTTTCCGGCATCAATTCATGTGCTAAACGAAAGTGAGTTAAAAGTTCGTTATGATAGGGCTCTTGAAAGAGAGAATCCAGTAATTAAACATTCCTTGAAATTACAGTCAGAGAAATTTATGAGAATGGATATTGGAGGTACAAAAGTTATAGTAGCGGCGATACCTCTAAGAGATTGTATTAGGTTCCCAGGTATAAAAGACGGAACTCTTTTTCAAAAAAATGTTCGCCAATCACTCGGGCTAAACAATCGAGTAAACAAAGGCATAAAAGCTACTATTTTCAAGAGTAGCCAGGATTTTTTCTTTTATCATAATGGCATTACCGCTATTTGTAATAAGATTAAACTATCAAACAATGGTACCTGTAAAATGCGTGGTTTGAGTGTCGTTAATGGCTGCCAATCTTTAAATACAATTCTTTCCTGTAGCGAAAAGATTAAAACACTCAGTGATGCTTACATAATGTTTCGGTTTTATGAAATACCGCAAAGAGATAGAGCCGATAAAATAAGTATTTCAACGAACTCCCAAAGTGCTGTAAAACCAAGAGATTTAAGAAGTAACGACAGACGAGTCCTAACACTCAAGAAAATATATGAACAAAAATATCCGCGTGGATATTTAATAACCAAACGAGGAGAGGATGCTCCCGCTGACCGGGACAATGGGCTAGTTGTTGATTTATCAGATCTGGGGAAACACATGATATCTTGGCATTCCCAAAGACCAAATATAGCTTATAGTGAAACGAAGATATTTGACAAATATTTTGGCCAGCTTTTCAAAAGAGATTATAGCCCTGAGAAAATTTACGCTCTTTCTCAATGGAATGTAGAAGTAAGGAAACGCTGGGTTAAAGAAAACCCATTGTCTCTAAATGAATCATTATTAGCTATGAAGGCATATGCACCTCATCACCATTTATATGCTATATCTCTATGTTTTTGCGTTGCCAATAATATACCAGAGGGTGTGCCGAGTCCTATAATAGCATACAATAAAGCTATAGAAGCAGATATGGTTTCGCAAATTGTTGATATGGCAGGAAGCTGTCTTAACAGCGCATTAGAAGCAGCTGCAAATGAGCCATTGCCAGCGAATAGAGTCTTCAGCCCTCAAAACTGGATAAAAACCAAATCATGCCTTGCTGGAATAAGAGCAGCAACTAGACAATATTTTAATATGCTGCCAGCCCTGCCAGGAGGGAAAGATTTAAAAGAGAAGCTACAAGCTCCACTAACGATGGAAACATCCGATTTTGAGGCTCGATGGGCAGCAGATTGAATAGAAGCAGCGAACCAGCCAGTGCACCTGACACCAAAAGCCCGCGCGTTTTTTACTTTAGCCATTTCAGAGCAAAACTTTGTTTTTGCCAAGTTATCATTGGCTTTTGGCGCAGGTGACCAGCACGTTAGCTCTCAATAACAACATAAAAGGAGAACTATGATGGAACATACAATAAACTGGATTTCTCATGAATTTGCGGTTTATCAACATACGGGTCAATGGAACAATGTAGGGGGAATTTACATTTTCGCTGGAGTAAATCCCCAGAATCAATGGACTCCTTACTACATTGGGCAATGCGACAGTTTTCAAAACAGAATTCCATCGCACGAGCAATGGGGTAAGGCACAGTCTCTTGGGGCCACCCACGTCCATGCGATGGTGGTTTCGCTGGCGGCCACGCGGGACACGATTGAGTCGGAATTGATTCAGGCGTTTCAGCCACATTTAAACGCTCAATTGAAATAGTCATATATCTTCCTCTCGTATATATTCTTGTTGGCTGTGAATAAAAATGTTTAATCTTGATGAAATAATACCTCATTTTGATAGAATAAATCGCAAACATTATTTAGGCGAACTGTTAGCAAAAGCATCGACTTCCGAACTTCATCAATTCAAAAAAGAAGTCAAGGCTCACCAAAGAAAATCAAAGTTCATTCAAGATCTTCACTATATGCCGAAAATGTCGGTTCACGATACAATTATTGCCACCATCAACTATTTATTATTAAAAAGATCAAAATGGTTTTGCATTTACAAAGCTCTACTTCCACTAAGAAAAAAATTAGTCAGTTGGTTTAGCGGGGTTGATTTAAAAGAACATCCGTATTGTGGTGTGCTTTATGTTAAACGACAAAATAGAAAATCGTTTCTACATATCACCATGCCAGAATTAATCTTAATATTAAAAAAGTTTTGGCTTTTACATTGGAAATGGATTATCGGCATAACAGTCCCATCAATCTTAGCCATTATTGGGCTCTACATAGAATTCTTAGCACTGAAGCCCAAACCATAGCAGCTCCCCATAATCCAATTAACAGAGTAAACAAATCATCGTTAAATTTTGAGGGTTTTTTACTTTTGTTTTTCATGACAATATTAATATAAATCAGCTAACAAATCACTGGAGCTAACGTAAGTCGTTAACTCGCTCTCGTGAAATTATTTATCAAAGCTGCGGCCCCACGCCGTAGCTCAGTTTAGGGTTATCCGTATAAAGAAAAATGACAAAACCACCAAAAGCAGATTATTGCATAGAAATACAATTTGAAAAGGGGACAGAAGATCCTGCACGTGTATTTCGTTCAATGCAAGCTCTAATTGAAACATTTCAAGAATTTGACCACGCATTAGTTAAGTCGATTGATTCAAATATTAAGCCAGTTTTAATTCTTGAAGATATCGAGGCGGGATCAATAAAATCTTGGCTTAGTAGTGCATTAGAAGCAATAGAAGATGATGCTTTAAAAAATCTCGACTGGAAGCCAGCGGTAGGTAAATATTTAGTTAAAGCAAAATATTATGCGGTAGATTTTCTTAATGGTAGGACAAAAATATCAAGCATATCTGATGTGAAGCAACTTGAAGATAAAATTAATGAAGCTGCAAAAGAAACCGATGTAAAATGGTTATCTATTTATGAAAAGATACCAACAAGCAAACTATTGCATAGTCTAGAGGGTATTTCTACAAGTCTTTCGCACTTACAAAAAAACGACAAGGCTTCATATCTTACAGATCATGAAAAAGTTGACTTTAATCTTGAATTCGGCTTGGCCCCTGAATCAATAGAAGAACTTTTAACAAAAGATAAAATAACCTCTCAATCAGAAATGATTTTAAAAGTTAAAAAACCTGATTATTTGGGTGAGTCCAAATGGGATTTTAGGCATGGTGGAAAAAGCTTTCCGGCTAAAATTATCCATAAAGAATGGCTGGAAAGTTTCCAAAATCGTGAGATAGATATACGCCCTGGTGATTCTATTCGTACGATGGTCGAGATGACAGACAAATATGACTTTAATGGGGAGTTAATAGGAACTGACTATAATATTTTACAAATCATAGAAGTAATACAGATAAATAGCCCTAAACAAATGGATATATTTAGCAAAAAAAATAACAGATAACAAATCACTGGAGCTAACGGAAGACGCCTGTTCGTTCTCGGACAGGCCGGAGCAAAGCATAGACCGAGCGCCGTAGCTCAGTTCAGACGTTATATGAGGGTTTTATTATGGAATGCGAATTATGTAGAAAAATATTGACCCCTACTGAAATAGTCGATGGTACAGGGATGTGCATATTGTGTGAGTTAAAATATTTACGTGCATATAAGAAACGAGAAGAAGAACATTTGAAAAAATTAATTGGTAGTCCCGTTTGGAATAAATACATTAGAAAATCTCCTGTCCACGGCAATGGGTGTGTTTTGAATTCCATATAACCAGCCGTATGCCCTGGCGGAAGTATAGACGCACAGTTGACGAACTGGGAGAAGTTTGGAAGATGAGGTTCGACTCCTCTCCTTCTCCGTCCTTGGATGAGATTGCGCACAGAGATTATCGTAAGCATTTCACGGAGTTGCTACCGTGAAATCTGAAAGTAGTTAAAGTGTAGCGTCAAGGCCCAAGGGGGCATAACAAATCACTGGAGCGGATTGCTAATTGCGGAGCGAAATAGTCACAATTCCGTCGGCTGAATCTGCGGGGTCGCACGGTGGAAACTATCAGTAACTCCGCAACCGCTCAGTTCAGACGTTGGGCTAAATAAAACGATTAATCGACATACAAATGCCAAATAAAATATATCGAGACCGTCTTATTAATAATATTAGCTACGCTGTAAAAGAAGCCGCAACAGCTCAAACTCTTAAACACCCAGGCATAACGGGCAGAATCCGTGAATTACTAGTTTCTCATCTTTACGAGCCTGTTCTTCCTGCTGGTTATGAAATTGGCACAGGTAAAATTTGCAATAATTATGGTGATATAAGCGGAGAGGTTGATTTAATAATTTATAATAAAAGTATACTGCCCCCAGTTATGCATTCTGAAAGAGAAGGCATTTTCCCTTTCGAGGCTTGTTACTATGCTTTTGAAGTAAAAAGCATGGTATCTGCAAAACAAATAAAGGATGCAATAAACAAAGGAAAAAAAATAATTAACATAGTGCCCGGAAACAACAAACACAATGTAATTCCAGTTGTTTTAACTTTTTTTGCATTCAACTCTGACCTAAGTGGTAAAGGAATTACAGAGATAGAACGTTACGCCAAATATGATCCAAACTGGAAAAACGATCCGGTTATAAAAGCAATATGTATCGTTGGCAAAGGTTATTGGTACCACAATCAGAATATAAGTGGTTGGACTTTCCACCCGCCTTCAAGTGATTTTGATGAAGTAGTTGACATCATATCCGGCACAGTAAATACGCTCGCAAAAAACCCTGCTTATTTACGCAAAGCTTTATTAGGGCATTATTTAATGAGAATTAGGGCTACACAAAATATAATATAAAAGAGCCCAACCATGGGGTGGAGAGGGACCGCTTGGACTGCGGCCAAGTTCCCTCGCTTCGCTCGGCGGCCCCTCACCCCTGACATTATGCTTAAATACAAATGAGGAAAGTATACAAATGCGTTGGAAAAAACTATTAGTAAAAAAAGCTATTGTTGGTAGGCTTCCATTTGCGGACAATCTTCGTGAATTTAAGCGAAAAATATTTGGATATCCACCGAATGCCGATAATATGGAATTAACTATAAAAAACTATGAACATATCAAATCCGAAATAGAGAAATTAGGGACGCCAATCAAGGATTCTACTATTCTGGAAATAGGGTCAGGCTGGTTCCCCCACTATACCGATTCTATTTGCACGAGATGGTGCAAAAAAAGTCATAATGTCTGACCTAAATATTCATATGGATGAAATAACTTTTCGAGAAACAGCGGCGTATCTTAAGGAACGTTTTTCTGATGATAATTATATTCAAAACATTACCGGCTTTGCTTCTTTGCCTATCGACTATTTAGCCCCATTTAATGCATCAAATTTGAACGACAAATCTCTTGATGTCATCGTGTCTAATACTGTGCTGGAGCACATTCCAAGAAGTGATATTTATAACCTTTTCTCATCTCTGCGGCCAAAAATCGCTGATAACGGTAAAATGGTTCACCTGGTAGATCACTCTGACCATTTTGAGCATTATGATAAGTCTATTTCAAGAATAAATTTTTTAACTTGGAGTGAAGAAAGGCACGCTCTAATAAATTACCTGATCAAGGATGGTGAAAATCGGATGAGGCATCATGAATATCATCAATTGTTTATGGATTCAGGATACGATGTGGTTAATGAAGAAACTGATTTGAATAAGAAAACTTTGGAAATAGTTGAGACTTTCAACCTTGTTTATCCTTATTCAAAAATGCGGCCGGAACAATTGGCTGTACTTACTTCAATTTACTCTCTAAAAACAGCATAACAAAAGGATGATCGTGTCCAGATAAATCCGAATCGTTGGGATTCCCGCGAGGCGGGATGAAATTCGATGTTGTTACCCAGTGGGTGATCGCATATGGCCGGTTGGCCATATACCCCTTTGCAGGGCTTGCCGTGGCATTGGGGGAGAATGGTGCTAACGTAATCCAACTTTTTGCAGAGCTTGCTCTGGCATTGAGCATGGGGCGTAAGGTACTGCGAAGTCCCACTTGACAAAAGCTTAGCCAGCAGGTCAATAGTGACGTTCGAGGGCAAGATCCGAGAGGAGAGTCCTAAGCCGGGCGGAACAAGGATGTAGGTTGTGTGATTGAGCCCCGAAAAATGTATAGTTGTGGACAGCAGGATAAACTCATGATCGAAAGATTGCGAGGGAAAGCCGACAGTTTTCATGCACTGGAAGGCAGCAGTCCTGGATGCGCTATGGCGAGTATTCAGGACACCACCGGGGTCTGATGTAGCGGCCGACAAGGCCTCAATCTAGCGAGTGAAAGTCCCGTCATACCAATTGCTCGATTCGGGTATGTAGCGATACCACAGTTCGTGAAGGGTAACCTCACGTCCATTGCGTGGTGTAAACGGCCTGGCCGCCCTATGGCGTGGAATTAGGGACGTCCATAAATAAGTAAATAACTTGACAAGTGATTATATTATTGATAGTAGTTTTACATGCCTAGATTAGCCCGCCTGGACGCACCCGGTGTTTTACATCACATCATCATCCGGGGAATTGAGCGTCGCAACATATTCAGAGACAATAAAGACAGAAATAATTTTATTGATCGTTTATCAGATCTTTTGCCTGCAACACAAACCACATGTTATGCTTGGGCCTTTATCCCAAACCACGCACATTTTTTATTCCAAAGCAACGGTGAAATATCAACTCTAATGAGAAGATTGCTTACAGGGTATGCAATCCATTTTAACAAAAGACATAGACGCCATGGACAGCTTTTTCAAAACAGATACAAATCAATTATCTGTCAGGAAGATATGTATTTCAGGGAACTGATCCGCTATATTCATCTAAATCCTTTGCGAGCAAAAATAGTGTCAGACATAAAGGAGCTGAACAAATACCAATATAGCGGACACAGTGTTTTAATGGGCAGGAAAAAACATGAATGGCAAGATACAAAACATGTTCTTTCATATTTTGGCAAAAAGGTTTCAGAATCAAGAAGGGCTTATCTCTCATATGTAAAAAAAGGAATTGACCAGGGAAGAAGACCAGAGCTTACAGGAGGTGGTTTGGTACGCAGTCTTGGTGGATGGTCTATGATAAAGAAATTGCGGCTAAAGGGTCAGTACCGTATTAAAGGAGATGAACGTATATTAGGTGACGGCGAATTTGTTACAGCATTATTATCAAAGGCAAAAAAGAAACTTGAACGCAGTTATAAATTAAATGCCCTGGGATATGATCTCAAAAAGATAAGCCAGATGGTTTCTATGATATATGATATAGAAATAGAAAAAATATATTCAAAAGGCAGACGCAAAGTTCAAGTTGAGGCCAGGGACCTGTTATGCTATTGGGCTGTTCGGGAGTTGGGAATAAGCTGCACGGATTTGGCAAAACAATTAGAAATGACTCAGCCGGGAGTAGGATATGCTGTAAATAGAGGAGAAAAGATTGCTAAAGAACATAACTATCAGTTGCTATAGCAAGTTATTTACTTATTTATGGATGTCCCGCATTTACGCGTATTGACGAAGGGCGCTTTATGCTGTACATTGAGATGTACACACGAGGAGACATTATAATGAAAACTGTTACATTTACCGATTTTCGTAAAAGGGCCTCAGGTTTCATAACCGAGGTGGAACATGGTGAAACGATTGTTCTTTTACGTCGCGGGAAGCCTGTGGCCGAAGTTATTCCGTTTTCCGATAAATTCAGGACACCTTCATGGAAGCAACCGGGTATCCGTTTGCGAATTCCAGGAAGCGATTTATCCTCCGCTATCATTGAAGAGCGTGAGACTAGCAGATGAGACTCTCTGTTGATTCATCATCCCTTGCCAAAAGGTATGTCCAAGAAGATGGCAGCGAAGAAATGGACAGTTTGTTGCATCATGCATCGGAGTTAGCTCTCTGTATTATTTTAGTGCCCGAAATAATTTCTGCGCTTAACCGGCGACAGCGAGAAGGAGTTTTAACAGTTACGGACTATCGGGAGGCAAAGCGGCAATTGCTGGATGATGTCCGTGACGCTACTGTTCTTCAGGTCACTCCAGCGGTAATCTCACGTTCATTAAATCTGCTGGAAAAAAATGTATTGCGAGCAATGGATGCTATACATGTTGCTTGTGCTTTGGAGTGGCAGGCAAATCTATTTGTCACCTCTGACAGAAGACAATTTGAAGCGGCCAGGAACGCGGGACTTCATACCGAATACATCGGCTAACAAAATAATATGTGGAGCAGATGCCTGAGGCGCTTTGGAATGATTTAGCATTTATGACATCTTTTATTATTTTGTTCAGTTGTGCGTTGTAACTGGCACTGCATATTGTGGGAACGTTGCCCTTATATTGCCTCAGACGGCAAAAAACCGCCTCTGGTTAATCTCATAATGAGTTTTCAAATTTCTGATATTAAAATTTGTCCAATTTGCCTTTATCTATTGACATAATAAAAAAAAAATGGTTTATGAATTCTTTTTTTTAGACTATAGATTTTCAGATAATTAATTTCACAAGGCTAGAAGGAGAAATCCGAGCAAGGCGTACTGATTTGTACGTCGTCGAGGATTTCGACTGATAACGCAGTGAAATTGTTTATCTGGAAATCTATAGAAGTCATAAATCGGTTGACGTGAAATGCGGGGGCTTGACAGCCTCCGCTTGTTCTTTAAATACATTGCAAAAAATCGCTTAACTTAGGTTGAAAGGAGATTTACTGTTTATGGGTTCCAAAAAAAAGGAGGCCAAGGAAAAACCCCTGGAAAAGATGACAGCCAAGGAGCTGAGAGAGGTTGCCATTGAGATGTCTGAGATCACAGGTGTTCACGGGATGAACAAGGCTGAACTTATTAATGCGATAAAACTGGCGAAGGGGATTGAAATAGAATCCGGCAAAAAGACAGATTCAAAGGTTCGTGAAATAAAGAAAAAAATCAAAGAGTTTAAGGTAAAAAGGGAAACGCTTCTTGAATCAAACGATAATAAAATGGCGGCTATTTATAAGCGCCGTATTATCAGGCTGAAGAAAAAAACACGCAAAGCCGCATAACTTGAGACCTTTGAAAAATGTTCAATTTTGTTCAAGTTCAAGGAAGGCGAAAATTTTAAATGCAGGAATACATTGAGTATTTCGAGGCTTAAAATTTGAGCCTGACACAGGCACGAAGTGAAGCTTTAGCGCTATTTGGGCAAAAGGGGGCGTTTTGCAAAGGTTTCAACTTCATTTGGAAACAAGGCAGATATCTTTTTAGAAAAAAGGATATTGAATTCCTGATTACATTTGATGGTGATGGAATTTAATGAGTTCGTATAATTTGCAGAATCTGATCAAGTCTTATGTTGAATTTCTATCCTCTGAAAAAGGTTATTCAGTTAACACCTCTCGTGCTTATTTGCATGATCTGAATGAATTTGCGGATTTTCTCGTACAGAGCGGAATTAGAGGTAAAAAAAAGCAGAATAAAACATATGATTTTAAGGCAAATGAAGTTCGCTCTCTGATGATAAGGGGATATCTGGGATTATTATACAAGAAGAACAAAAAATCTACTATAGCACGCAAGCTTTCGGCTATACGTTCTTTTTTCAGATATCTTATCAAGCATGGCATAATTCAGAATAACCCGGCAGAATTGATACATACGCCTAAACAGGAACAAACAATCCCTGCATATCTTACAGTTGATGATATGTTCCGTCTGCTGGATTCGATTAAGACCGATAATCGGCTGGGGCTGAGAAATCGTGCTATTTTTGAAACCCTTTATTCTACGGGGATACGTGTGTCGGAACTTGCTGGAATGAATATTTTTAATGTGGATTTTACGAGAAGTATGATCCGCGTGCTTGGAAAGGGAGACAAAGAGCGAATTGTTCCTGTCGGTGATAAGGCTTTAAGGGCTATAAAGGTATATAGAGATAAATTGCTTAGAGAAACTGATTTGCAAATCAAGGGGGATGGGCCGCTTTTTTTAAATAAAAATAATGGCCGCCTTACTCCAAGATCAATTGCACGCATCCTGGACAAGCTGGTTAAAGAATGCAGCCTTATGGTTCCGGTTTCACCACATGCACTGCGACACACATTTGCAACCCATATGCTTGATGCAGGGGCGGATTTGAGAGTGGTTCAGGAACTATTAGGCCATAAAAGCCTTTCGACTACACAGAAATATACACATGTTAGTATCGACAGGCTGATGGAAACATATGACAAGACCCATCCTAGAGCCTTGTAGAAGGTAGATAATATTATGAATTTTCATGGAACAACTATTCTTGCTGTTAGGCATAAGGGGAAACTGGCAGTTGCTGGTGATGGCCAGGTTACTATGAATAATAACGTTGTAAAACATCATGCCAAAAAGGTCAGAAGGATCTATAATGACAGGATAATTGTAGGATTTGCCGGCGCTACCGCCGATGCTTTGAATTTGTCTGAGCGCCTTGAAGCAAAGCTGGAACGTTACAACGGAAATTTGACACGAAGTGCGGTTGAACTGGCCAGGGACTGGCGTACCGACAAGTATTTAAGGCGCCTTGAGGCGATAATGATAGCGGCGGATGAAACAAATATGTTTCTTATCTCAGGAAGCGGTGATGTTATAGAGCCGGATGAAGGTGTTATGGGTATAGGCTCCGGAGGCACAAGTGCTCTGGCGGCGGCAACTGCACTTATAAAACACTCAGGCCTTGATGCAAGGAGTATTGTGGAAGAGGCGATGAAAATAGCGGGATCCATTTGTGTATTTACAAATGATTCTTTTACGATAGAAGAAATTTAAGGAACAGAAAGTCGATATGAGAGATCTAAAACCATCAGAAATAGTTAAAGAACTTGATAAATATATTATTGGTCAGAACAAAGGCAAGCGTTCTGTTGCGATTGCTTTAAGGAACCGCTGGCGAAGGCAGCAGGTTCCGGAAGACATTCGTGAAGAAATCATGCCAAAAAATATTATATTGATTGGCCCTACCGGCGTAGGAAAAACCGAAATTGCAAGGCGATTGTCTATTTTGACTGATTCTCCGTTCGTAAAGGTTGAAGCTTCTAAGTTTACCGAAGTCGGATATGTGGGCAGGGATGTTGAGTCGATGATAAGGGATCTTCTTGAACTAACTGTAAACAGGGTAAAATCAAAAGAAAAGGAAGCTGTTAAGGAAAAGGCATGGCAGATTGCCGAAGAAAAAATGCTTGACCTGCTTCTTCCAAAGCCAAAGGTTCAGCAGGTACAAAAGGACGAAGATTTAAAAGAAATACCCTTTGAGCTTGTAACCAGTAGTGGAGATGAAACTTCTTCTACAAGGGAAAAGCTTCGCGCCATGCTTCGTGAAGGAAAATTTGACAACAGATTTGTGGACCTTGACGTTTCAGAAAGAGCCATGCCTGTTGTGGAAGTTTTTTCAAGCATGGGGATGGAAGAAATGGGCATCAATTTTAAAGACATGTTAGGTGGAATGATGCCCAAGAGTAAAAAGAGTAGAAAAGTTAAAGTGCCGGAAGCCATGGAAATTATTGCCCAGGAAGAGGCCCAGGCCCTTGTGGATATGGATAAAGTTATAAGCAGGGCGATCGAGAAGGTTGAGCAGTCGGGGATAATTTTTCTCGATGAAATAGATAAAATTGTCGGGAACGGCGGCGGGCATGGGCCGGATGTGTCCAGGGAAGGGGTTCAGCGCGATCTTCTTCCTATTGTTGAGGGGAGTATAGTTACCACCAAATACGGTGCGGTTAAAACAGATCACGTCCTTTTTATAGCATCCGGAGCCTTTCACACAATCAAACCTTCTGATATGATACCTGAACTTCAGGGGAGATTTCCCATCCGGGTGGAACTCGACTCTCTTGGGAAAGAAGATTTTGTAAGGATACTGACCGAACCTAAGAATGCGCTGCTTCTTCAGTATATTGAGCTTTTAAAGACTGAAGATGTTGATGTTGTCTTTGAGGACAATGCTGTTGATGAAATAGCGCGAATTGCTGAAGAGGTTAACAATCTTACTGAGAACATAGGAGCAAGAAGACTTCATACGCTCATGGAATGTATGCTCGAAGACATTCTTTTTAGCGCTTCAGACATTAAAGAAGCTAAAGATAGAAAAATAGTAATTGACGGGCAGTATGTGGTAGACAAATTAAAGGATATCAAAGACGACGAGGATCTTAGAAGATACATACTATAGATGTCGTTTCGTTAATATATAATCTTAATACTTAACTAGTGGCTGACCGAAAACCTCCTATTTTTCGGTCAGAAATTCGAAATTCGAAGCACGAAATACGAAACAATGACAAAAACATAAATGCTCCAATGACAAAAACCACCGATTTACAGTAAGGGCACGGCGCGCCGTGCCCCCTACTCAGTTTTGGTCATTTTCTGATTTGGTATTCGGATTTGTTTCGAGTTTCGGATTTCGATATTCGGATTTTGCCTGAACATGACTTTCCGTTCAGACATTAACTATTTTTCAACAGAACTTATAACTATGACTCCAAATGTGGCTGACATACTTATTGAAGCGCTGCCCTATATAAGACGTTTTTATGGGATGACCATCGTTATAAAATATGGCGGACATGCCATGGTTGATGAGCAGTTAAAGGAAGATTTTGCCCGGGACATAACTTTGCTGAAATTTGTTGGGCTGAATCCGGTTGTTGTTCATGGTGGAGGACCACAAATCAATCTGGTGCTCGATCAGATGGGTATACGTTCTAAGTTTGTCAGGGGTATGCGTCTTACGGATGAAGCTACAATGGATGTTGTAGAAATGGTCCTCGGCGGCAAGGTGAACAAGGAAATAGTTGCTCAAATAAATAGGCAGGGCGGTAAGGCCGTGGGCTTGAGCGGCAAAGACGGGGGGCTTATATCAGCAAAAAAGCTGCATATCATATATCAGGAGGATATGGATAAACCACCTGAGATAATTGATCCCGGAATGGTTGGAGATGTTACTAAAATAAATCCGGATATCATAAATACAATGACAGTGAAGGGGTTTATCCCAATTATTGCGCCGGTTGGCGTGGGTGATTCGGGCGAAACATACAATATAAATGCAGACATTGTGGCAAGCAGAATCGCAATAGCTCTTTCCGCAGGACGTCTGGTATTTCTTACTGACGTTGATGGAGTCTTAGACCTTGAGGGCGACTTAATATCTTCAATTGATACGGAAAAAATCAGTAAGATGGTTGAGGATAAAGCAATTTCAGGGGGAATGATTCCAAAGATCGAGTGCGCTCTCAGAGCACTTAATAATAATGTTAAAAAGGCTCATATTATAAATGGATGCAAGCGCCATGCTTTGCTGCTGGAGCTTTTTACTGATAAGGGAATTGGGACTGAAGTTACGACATGAAACCTGTAAAAAGCGAAATAATAGATAAGGCAGATAAAATAATAGCAAGAACTTACAATAGATTTCCTATCGTTATAACAAAAGGGAGAGGATGCACCCTTTGGGATTCAGATGGGCGAGCTTATACGGATTTTGTTGCGGGAATTGCGGTATGCAACCTCGGGCATGCGCATCCAAGAGTTGCGAAAGCCCTTTCAAAACAGGCTGAAATACTTTTTCATGTTTCTAACCTTTATTATACAGTGCCCCAGATAGAGCTTGCATCATGGCTCGTTAATAACAGTTTTGCAGACAGAGTTTTTTTCTGTAACAGCGGAGCTGAAGCGAATGAAGCGGCTATAAAGCTGGTGAGAAAATATTTCAATGATAAAGGCGAAGAAGACCGCTGCAGGATAATAGCCATGGAAAAATCTTTCCACGGCCGCACTATGGCAACCCTCTCTGCAACAGGTCAGGAAAAGATACGCAAGGGATTTGAGCCGGTACTTAATGGTTTTGATTTTGTTCCGTTCAATGATATTGAGGCGTTGCGGAGCAAGATCAATTTTTCAACATGTGCGGTTTTAATTGAGCCGATTCAGGGAGAGGGAGGAGTTCGCTGCCCTGCTCCTGAATATCTTAAAAGCGTTAGACGGATATGTGATGAAACAGGAACTCTTCTGATTTTTGATGAAATACAGACAGGAATGGGCCGTACCGGTAAACTTTTTGCCTATGAGAATTTCGGGATAGAACCCGATGTAATGACCCTGGCAAAGGCCCTTGCCAATGGATTGCCAATAGGCGCCATGCTGGCTAAAGAACATATTGCTGAAGCATTTGTGCCTGGTTCACATGCCTCAACTTTTGGAGGAACACCGGTTGTTACAGCAGCTTCACTTGAAGTTGTTAAGATCCTTATTGAAGAAAATATTATAGATTACGGCCGAAAGACTGGAGAATATTTCAAGCAAAAGCTTTTCTGGCTAAAAGACAGACATGAATCAATTATTGATGTTCGCGGGATAGGCCTTTTGCTTGCAATGAAGATAAAAATCGATGGGGATAAGATAGTGAAAGCGTGCATGGATAAAGGTTTTTTAATCAACTGCATTCAGGGTAATATTTTACGTTTTATTCCCCCTCTTATCATAGGAAAAGAAGAAATTGACTCTCTGACGGCATGCCTGGATGAATTGTTTAATAGTTTGGATTGAGAGGTCGCATCGCTATGAACAAGGACATACTAAGTCTTTTAGATCTTGAAAGAAAGGATTTTGAACTATTTTTCAAGCGAGCCTTGGAATTGAAAAAAAATCAAAGGAAGAGTATTGAAAAAAGACCTCTTGCAGGAAAAACACTTGGGCTTATCTTCGACAAACCATCGACTCGCACACGCCTTTCCTTTGAGGTGGCAATGATTCAGCTAGGCGGAGCTTCAATTTTTATAAGCTCAAAGGACACCCAGATGGTTCGAAATGAGCCTGTTAGAGATACCGCCAGAGTCCTCTCGAGATATTTGGATGGTCTCGCCATTAGAACTTATTCTCAGGATCTTTTGAAAGAGTTTGCAGAGTTCTCTACCATTCCGGTTATTAATGCTTTGACCGACTTATACCATCCATGCCAGGTTTTAAGCGATTTAATGACGGTAATCGAATATAAAGGAGGTTATGAGAACCTGAAGACAACCTGGGTTGGAGACGGAAATAATGTGTCCCACTCATGGATAAATGCTGCAGCCGTGCTTGGCTTAAACCTTGTGCTTGCATGTCCCGAAGGATACTATCCTGATGCAGATATATTAGAGACGGCTCTTGAGAGAGGACACGGCAGCATTATAGTAACTTCAGATCCTGTTGAGGCAGTAAAACATGCTGATGTGATTTATACTGATGTATGGGCCAGCATGGGACAGGAAAGTGAGCACAGTGTAAGAAAACGTATTTTCGAACCTTTTCAGGTTGATAAAGAGCTTTTAAAAAATGCTTCAAAAGATGTTATTATAATGCACTGCCTTCCGGTTCACAGAGGTGAAGAGATGAGCGAAGAAGTTCTGGAGTGCCCAAATTCCGTTGTCTGGGATCAGTCTGAGAATAAACTTCATATGCATAAGGCTATACTGGAAGTTTTGATAAAATAAATTCAAGGAGTTTATTGTGCCGGAAAAAATTAAAAAAGTTGTTTTGGCCTATTCAGGAGGCCTTGATACATCTGTAATTTTAAAATGGCTGATTGAAACTTATAAATGTGATGTGGTTGCATTTTCGGCTGATATAGGTCAGGAAGAAGAGATTGATGATATAGAAGAAAAGGCCTTAAAGACCGGTGCAGTGAAGGTTTACATAGATGACCTTAAGGAGACCTTTGTTGCTGATTATGTGTTTCCCGCATTTCGTGCAAATGCAATATATGAGGGCCAATATCTTTTGGGGACATCTCTTGCCAGGCCTCTTATAGCAAAACGTCAGATGGAAATCGCGAAGATCGAGGAGGCTGATGCTGTAAGCCATGGTGCAACCGGCAAGGGAAATGACCAGGTCAGGTTTGAGCTGAGTTACCTGGCCCTGGATCCTCATATTCATATTATTGCGCCCTGGCGTGAATGGGAGCTTAACTCCCGTACTTCTCTTATGGAGTTCGCTGGAAAACATAGAATAAAGGTGCCGGTAACACCTGCAAAGCCATACAGCACCGACAGGAATCTGCTTCACATAAGTTACGAAGGAGGAATTCTTGAAGACCCATGGAAAGAGCCCTCTGAAGATATGTTTACCCTGACCGTTTCTCCCCGGAATGCGCCCGATGAACCGGAGATAATAGAAATAACATTTATACAGGGCGATCCCGTAGCCATAAATGATATTAATATGTCTCCTGCAAATCTTCTCAAGGAGCTTAACAGGCTGGGGGGACGTCATGGCATAGGCAGAGCGGATATTGTTGAAAACCGTTTTGTCGGTATGAAATCCCGCGGTGTATATGAAACTCCCGGCGGCACTATTTTGAGGCTTGCACATATGGCTGTCGAGTCGATTACCATGGACAGAGAAGTAATGCATCTTCGAGACTCACTTATACCCAAATATTCTGAGATAATCTATAATGGTTTCTGGTTTTCACCTGAGATGAAGCTTCTGCAGAATATGATAGATATGACACAGAAAAATGTTTCCGGAGTTGTACGCATTGAACTATATAAGGGGAACTGTCGTATACTTGGCCGTAGATCCGATGAATCTCTTTACAAAGAGGATTTTGCCACTTTTGAAGACGACAGTGTGTATAGCCAGAAAGATGCTGAAGGCTTTATACGCCTTAATGCGCTGAGATTGCGTATTCAAAATATGCTAAATAGTGCCTGAACGAAAACTCATGTTCAGGCAAAACCCGAATATCGAAATTCGAAACAAATCCGAATACCAAATCAGAAAATGACCAAAACTAAGTAAGGGCACGGCGCGCCGTGCCCTTACTGCAAATCGGTGGTTTTTGTCATTGGAGCATTTGTGTTTTTGTCATTGTTTCGGCCAATCTTATAAAATGGGCGTGCTTCGGATTTCGAATTTCTGACCGAAAGATAATAGGTTTTCGCTCAGCCACTAAATAGGTAATCTGACTTTTATTTGCCTGTAATGAGGTTATATATGTCTGAAAAGCCCTGGGATGGAAGATTCTCCCAGAAAACAGATAGACTTGTAGAAGCATTTACATCTTCGATTAATATAGACAAACGGCTTTATTCTTATGATATTGAAGGCAGCATTGCTCATTGCAGAATGCTTGCAAGGCAGTCTATTATTACAGAGGAAGATGCTTCATTATTGATTCAGGGCCTTGGAAAGATAAAAAGGGATATAGAGAGAGGGGAATTCCTTTTTGATGACAGCCTGGAAGATATACATATGCATATAGAATCCAGGCTTCTTCAGGATATAGGAAAGGTGGCCCAGAAGCTCCATACTGCCAGGAGCAGAAACGACCAGATAGCTCTTGATGTGCGTATGTACCTGAGAGACGAGACTTTAGATATTTTAAAGAATCTTATCAGCCTTAGAGAATTGATTGTTGATTTTGCAAAAGTCCATATAGATGCTGTTCTGCCGGGCTATACTCATCTGCAGAGAGCACAGCCCGTTCTATTGTCTCACCACATGATGGCATACTATGAGATGTTTTTAAGGGATTGCGGCAGGTTCAGTGATGCATTAAAACGCATAAATATAATGCCGCTTGGCAGCGCAGCTCTTGCAGGAACAACATATCCAATCGATAGAGAATATACGGCGGAGCTTCTTGGTTTCCCAGAGGTATCTGCAAACAGTATAGATTCTGTGTCTGACAGAGATTTTATAATAGAATTTTTGGCGGCTGCAAGTCTTTGCATGGTGCACTTTAGCAGGATATCCGAGGAGCTTGTTTTATGGTCATCATCAGAATTTGGTTTTATTGAGCTGCCAGATTCTTTTTCAACCGGAAGCAGCATTATGCCTCAGAAAAAGAATCCGGATGTGCCGGAGCTGGTACGCGGAAAAACCGGTCGTGTCTTCGGAGATTTAATAGCGCTTTTAAGTATTATGAAAGCATTACCCCTTGCTTATAACCGTGACATGCAGGAGGATAAGGGAACTTTGTTTGATGCTGTTGATACATTAAAAGCCTGTGTGGAAATTTATATAAAAATGCTTCCTAATATTGAAATAAAAAAGGAAGCAATGCTTGAGGCTGCTTCCAAAGGATTTTTAAATGCCACTGATATGGCAGATTATCTTGTTGCCATGGGCATGCCATTTCGCCAGGCGCATAGCTGCATCGGCAAAATTGTAAGTTGCGCTATCAGTGAAAATAAAGAGCTTCATGAAATGACTTTAAAGGAGTTAAAGCCATTTTCGTCCCTTTTTAAAAAAGATGTTTTTGATATTTTAACCACGAGGCAGATGATAGACAGAAGAAAATCTTCTGGTGGAACTGCCACGAAAAATGTCAAGGCTGCTATTAAGCTGGCTGAGGGGGACCTTAAGAAAGAAAAAGAAAACTTAACGGGCTGAAGAGTATGATGTATAATTATTGTTGCAGAAGCGTTATTGTTCAAATTTTAATAATAGTTGCTTTTTCTATTTTTTTATCCGGATGCGGCAAAAAAGCTCCCCCAAAACCACCGCGCCAGGAAAAACCTCCTGTAATAGATGATTTGAGTTATAGTTTAGATGGAGACAATCTTAAGCTGACCTGGACTATTCCGGAAGTAAAAAGAAAGGTTAAATCAGGCTTAGGTGGTTTTTATGTTTTTAGATCCAAAAAGTCAGTTTCAGAGTCTGATTGTAAAAATTGCCCGAAGATATTTAAACGAGTTGCCGATATTTCCCTTGAAGTTATGGGAAATTCAGGGAAAAACAGTATAAAGTATGCTGAAACCCTTGAGAAGGGCTACAGGTACATCTATAAAGTAGTTATCTATACAAAGAACGGAGTGACGGGCAAGGACTCCAATATGGTTGATTTTACTTATTAACAGGCTATGCGTTCACGGTTCACGGTTCACGGTTCACGGTTTTATGTTTTGATCAACCGTTAACTGTAAACCGTTACTCAACAGGTGGATTATGCATCATTTTAATTATCGGGACAATGAGCTGTATTGCGAAGATGTTCCCATAAAATTGATTGCAGAAAAGGTTGGCACTCCTTTTTATTTATACAGCCATGCGACTTTGAAGCGCCATTTTCTTACATTTGATGATGCCTTTGATGGTATTGACAGGCTTGTGTGTTTTTCTGCAAAAGCAAATACCAGCCTGGCAGTTTTAAAACTTTTTGCAGATCTTGGAGGCGGCCTTGATATTGTTTCAGGCGGTGAGCTTTACCGTGGTTTAAAAGCCGGTATTCCCCCGGAAAAAATAGTTTATTCCGGTGTCGGAAAGCGCAAGGATGAGATTGATTATGCTCTTAGCGCGGGAATACTTATGTTTAATATCGAGTCTCTTGAAGAACTTGAGCTTATAAACGATAGGGCAAGGTTATTAAAAAAGAAAGCTCCTGTTGCCATTAGAGTCAACCCTGATGTTGACCCAAAGACCCATCCTTATATTTCGACCGGACTTGAGAAAAACAAGTTTGGAATTAACACTGAAGCTGCAATTGACTGCTATAAGATTGCCGGCGGGCTTAAGAATATTGATGTTATTGGTATTGACTGCCACATAGGATCGCAGATTACAGAAGCGGAACCTTTTAAAGATGCTCTTAGTAGTATAAAAACTCTGATAAACGAACTCAGGGGGCTCAATATCGATATCAAATACATTGATATGGGCGGTGGCCTTGGAATAACCTATGATGATGAATCACCTCCGCATCCCGGTGAGTATGCCAGATCGATTATGCAGGCAATTGAAGATATGCACGTAAAACTTATTCTGGAGCCGGGCAGGGTTATTGTAGGGAATGCGGGAATACTTGTTGCTAAGGTTCTTTACAGAAAGCAGGGAAAGGCAAAGGAATTTGTTATAGTTGATGCAGGAATGAATGATCTGGTCAGGCCTAGTTTGTACGACGCATTTCATGCCATTATGCCTGTTGTTGAGCTTGAGGGTGAACAAATAGTTGCGGATGTTGTGGGACCTATTTGTGAGACAGGAGATTTTTTAGCTGTTGACCGAAGAATTGCCGATTTCAGGCAGGGGGATCTTCTTGCGGTGATGAGTGCTGGTGCCTACGGATTTGTCATGTCATCCAACTATTGCTCAAGGCTTAAGGTGGCCGAGGTTATGGTAAGGGATGACCGGTTTCATGTTATCAGGGCGAGGCAGAACTACGAGCACTTAATTGAGGGGGAGTCTATACCGCCGTTTCTATAACCTAAGTTGAGCGATTTTTTGCGAAGAAATGTGCTAAGATCTTGATGCAGCAAGGTTTGCGAAAAGCGTAGGCATACCAATGGATATGTCGAGATTTTTCGCAAGTCCTTGATGCGCAAGAGATTAGTGCAGGTCGAGTAAAAAATTGCTTAATTTAGGTTTAAATCAGAAGGTTGTAAATTTTGTTCGCCTTGTGTGCTTCAGCTTCAGGTATAATACATTCAAATCATGAAAAACTCACGCATAAGATAACGTAAAGAAAGAACTTGCCACGAATGAAAACAATAGTAACAGTTCAACAAGTCCTTAATAAACAATAACAAGATCTTACAAGGTTCTTTCTTAACGATATCTAATACGCTCAAACAGTTTCCTGTTTTGAATGTATTATACCTGAAGCTTACGCTCAACCGGTTTGTTTTATAAAGCTAAAATGTTAGATCAAAATTAGAACTGAAATTTAATGGATCAAATTACTTTCTACAAGATGAGCGGAAGCGGTAACGACTTTATCATTATTGACAACAGAAACAGTGTTGTCGATGAAAAAGATCTGCCGGATTTTGTTGCAAGGGTCTGCCGCAGAAAGATGTCGGTCGGCGCTGACGGGTTTATACTTGTTCAAGACTCCGATTCTGTTGATTTTAAGTGGCGATTTTTCAATTCTGACGGAAGTCAGCCCGAGATGTGTGGAAACGGGGCCAGGTGCGTTGCCCGCTTTGCATATTTAAACGGGATTGCAAGATCTAAAATGTCTTTTGAAACCATCGCGGGCATTGTTTCTGCCGAGGTTAAAAATGACAGAGTAAGAATAAAAATGCCGGACCCAATTGATCTCAAGACAGATTATAATCTTGAGCTGGGAAATGGTTCCATGCAGGTTGGCAGTGTAAATACAGGAGTTCCGCATGTGGTTATCACGGTTGGTGATATTGATGATGTAGAGGTAGTAAAGACAGGAAGAGAGATAAGGTTCCATGACAGTTATGCACCTGCCGGAACAAATGTAAATTTCATATGCGCCGGAAATGACAATACCATATCAATTCGAACATATGAGCGAGGGGTAGAAGATGAAACGCTGGCATGCGGGACGGGTTCGGTTGCAGCCGCTATTGTAATGCGTTATAAATCAAAAGGAAAGTCTCCTGTAAAGGTTATCACAAGAGGCGGGGGATATCTTTATATCTATTTTAAAGAAGATGATGGAAGATTTTACGATGTTTTTCTTGAAGGCGATGTCCGTGTCATTTATAAGGGCTTTCTCCGGGAAGATGCATTGAAGGTTTGAATAGAGGAATAAAAAACATATGATCAGAATTGAAAAGTCAGACAGATTAAAGAATTTACCGCCCTATCTTTTCAAGGAGATAGACAGGCAAAAGGAAGAAGTTAGAAAAAAGGGCGTAGATATTATTGATCTTGGTGTCGGCGATCCGGATATGCCTACACCTCCGCATATAATTGAAGCATTGAACAAGGCCGCTCTAAATCCTGCAAATCACAAATATCCTTCATACACAGGCATGGACGAGTTTAACGAGACCGTCGCCCGCTGGTACAAGCGAAGATTTAACGTGGATCTTGACCCTGGCAGCGAAGTTGTGACGCTGATTGGCTCCAAGGAGGGAATTGCCCACATCCCCCTCGCATTTATCAATAATAATGATTTTGCTCTTGCATCAAGCCCTGGATATCCGGTTTATGATATAGGAGTTAAATTTGCCGGTGGTCAGATATATTTTATGGATTTGTTAAAGAAAAATGATTTCCTTCCCGATCTTGATGCCGTTCCGGAAGAAATTGCCGGCAAGGCAAAGATGATGTTTATTAACTACCCCAATAATCCAACATCAGCGGTGGCGGACGGAGATTTTTTCAAAAAGGTTGTTTCATTTGCAGAATTGCACAATATTATTGTCTGTCATGATGCTGCATATACTGAGATGGCATTCGATGGTTACAGGCCGATAAGTTTTCTTGAGACCGACGGTGCAAAAGATGTGGGAATAGAATTTCATTCCCTGTCAAAGACATATAACATGACGGGATGGCGCATTGGGTTTGCAGTCGGCAGGGCAGAAGTGATTCAGGCTCTTGGTCAGATAAAAAGCAATATTGATTCAGGTGCATTTCAGGCCGTACAGATTGCAGGTATAGCTGCGCTGGAAGGGGATCAGGCCTGTGTGGAAAACATGAACAGAGAGTACACAGAACGACGGGATGTGCTTATTGATGGACTGATTGGCCTTGGACTTTCAGTAGAAAAACCGCAAGCGACATTTTATGTATGGATAGAAGTTCCGGAAGGATATAGCTCTGCGGAATTTACAAGCCATCTCCTTTTGAAGGGAGGAATAGTTGTCACGCCCGGAAATGGATTCGGGGCTGCTGGTGAGGGATATGTCAGGATGGCGCTGACTGTCGGCAAGGAAAGAATGAAGGAAGTTATCGAAAGGATACGAGCCATTGGATTCTAAATGGAAATGGAAAAACACACAGCTTATATTTCTGTTGGTTCGAACATTGGAGACAAATTATTAAACTGCCAGAAAGGTATATCTGCGCTCACAAGGTCCGGCAGATCCGTCATAACCGGGCAATCGAATTTTTACAAGACCGAGCCCGTTGATTACACTGATCAGGATTGGTTTTTTAATTCTGTGGTAAAAATTGAAACCACTCTTGACCCATTTCAGCTTTTATATGAACTGAAAATAATCGAAAAAGATGCAGGACGCACTGAAGACCAAATTAGGTATGGCCCCAGGATTTTAGATCTGGATATAATTTTTTATGATAATATTGTGATAAAATCATCGGAACTTATAATTCCTCATCCTAAAATGCACAAAAGACGCTTTATATTAAAACCTATTTGTGATATAAACCCAAAATTCATTCATCCGGTTTTGAAAATGGATATGCAATACCTCTTAAATAACCTGGATGATAAAGAGCAAAGGGTAATTCAATATTGTTTCGATTATTAATATTTGCAGGAGTAATATATCTTAGCTACAGATTGCTGAAATCCTGGAAGCTGAAAAAGACACAGGGAAAGGCAGGTTTTGGCAAAACTGGTAATGTAGTCGATGATATAATGATCAAAGATCCCTTTTGTGAGTCATATTTTCCTAAAAGAAATGGAGTTCATCTCCTGGTTGATGGAAAAGATTTATATTTTTGCAGCACAGAATGCAGAGACAAGTTTATTGCTTCACGTCAGAAGAAAAACAGTTGAAAATTAAGTAAAAATTCACCACGGAACGACACGGAGCTTCACTGAAATCAGGACGAAGTTCAATTGATAAATTATGTCAAAGCACCTCGCTTGAGAGCGGGCCTATTGATAATTCAGTGTAATTCTGTGAAAATCTGTGGTGAAATATTATAAAATTAATTGCTTTTTCAGATCATCTTAAAGGAGCATCGAAACTGGAGGTCTAAAATAGATGAAATTTTTTATCGACACCGCAAACATAGAAGAAATAAAGGAAGCCAACAGCATGGGCATGGCTGATGGGGTGACGACCAATCCTACTCTCATTGCAAGAGAGAAAGGTGATTTTGAAGATATCATAAAAGAAATCTGCAAAATAGTTGACGGCCCTATAAGCGCGGAAGTTATCAGCCTCGATACCGAGGGTATGCTCAAGGAAGCCCGGCATCTGGCAAGTATTCACAAAAATATTGTTGTAAAGCTCCCCATGACAATTGATGGTATAAAGGCAACGCGTCAACTTTCAAAAGAGGGGATAAAGATAAATGTTACTCTTATCTTTTCGCCGCTCCAGGCACTTATGGCGGCAAAGGCAGGGGCGACCTATGTGAGCCCCTTTATAGGAAGGCTTGATGATATTTCTAATGAGGGCATTCTGCTGGTTGAACAGATTGTCGAGATTTTTAATAATTATGCATTTGATACCGAGGTGATTGTAGCAAGTGTACGCAATCCGCTACATGTACTTGATGCGGCCTTAATGGGTGCGGACATTGCTACTATTCCATTTAAAGTGCTTAGCAAGTTCGCATCACATCCTCTTACCGACAAAGGGATTAAAGCTTTTCTTGATGACTGGAACAAAGCCAACAAATAAAGTATTAAACAGATAAGCCAATGTTTTCAGGCCTGGATATAAAAAAAATATTAAGTCATCCCAATGCGTTGACTCTATATCGCATCGCAGCTATTCCGGGAATTGTTGTTCTACTTTTATTCCCGAACAGATTTTGTACTTTTATTGCTGCCATACTTTTCAGTGCGGCAGCAATAACTGATTATTTTGATGGCTTTTATGCAAGAAAAAGGGGGCTTGTATCTAATTTAGGGAAAGCAATGGACCCCCTTGCAGATAAACTCCTTGTTTCGTCTACTTTTATTATGCTTTCGTCTCACGGGTGGGTACCTGCGTGGATGGTTTGCATCATTATAGGACGCGAGCTTGCAGTAACAGGTCTTAGGAATATTATTGTTGAAAGAAAAGAGGATGTCTCTGCAACCAGCCTTGGCAAGTACAAAATCGGCTTTCAGATAGCTGCAATAATACCCCTTTTATTGCACTATCCTTATTTTGGGATAAATTTTCATGTAATAGGGATGGTTTTTTTGTGGCCCGCCCTGGTGTTGACAGTTTGGTCCGGGGTTGATTATTTTATAAGGTTTAGAAATCTTCTACGTAACTAACTTATT
This sequence comes from Deltaproteobacteria bacterium, assembly GCA_030272815.1. Classification (GTDB taxonomy): domain Bacteria; phylum Desulfobacterota; class Desulfobacteria; order Desulfobacterales; family ETH-SRB1; genus B13-G4. The sequence continues at coordinate 7,779 of JAJSZT010000035.1, read as the reverse complement.
CTCAAGTTATTTTATTGTTGACAATATAGAGATAAATATTTAAAAAATATACTCTTGAGCGGGAGTAACTCAGTGGTAGAGTGCGACCTTGCCAAGGTCGAAGTCGCGGGTTCAAATCCCGTTTCCCGCTCCATTTTTTTGGCGGCATAGCCAAGTGGTAAGGCAGCGGTCTGCAAAACCGCTATTCACCAGTTCGAATCTGGTTGCCGCCTCCAATAATTTCAAAGGGTTAGCCTTCGTAGGTTAACCCTTTTTTAGTTATTTGCTACCATTATTCTGAAATTCTTCAGCGGCTAAAAGGAATCCTGCCATTTTATACCCGCATGCCTGCCTCCGGCTCGTAGAGCCTGGGTTTCTCTATGCCCTCAACGTACTGGCAAGAGAGTGATTAAAAATCCTTCTGGCTTTGGTTGTCAATCAGCACGCCGAAGGCGTACAACAACTTTAGGCACTTAGCAGTGTGTGTCAGGCTACCTTTGAGGACTAATGTAAGCAAGCCACCTTCTGGGGGTGGTAATTTGACTGAGATGTTACTGAGAAACTACTGACCAGATTATAGTGATAATGCCCGCGAGAACAAAATGAGTCTCAACCAGAAATTCCAGCCTTATGCCGGGAAGCATATAGCCCCGTTCATAGGCTGAAAGAATTACAAATATGAAAACCGGACAGAGCGCAAGCAAGAAGCCAAGAGTTGAGATAAACTGAAACGCACTCGACAGCAGCAATGTTGCGAGAATAACAGTCAACATGATTTTTAAAAGGCGCATGGTCCGCTTTTCTCCCAATAGTATTGGGATAGTTGCCCTTCCTACTATGCGGTCGCCCTGCATATCAAGGGTATCAAAAAAAGCGGTTCTGACAAAAACCATGCAAGCCGACAGAAAAAACACAATAATTGTGCTTACGCTAATACTTTCAGATGCCGAAAGAGTGGGGAATATCGAAGTAACGATTCCCCAGGCTGCTGCTATAAGAACCGTCTTTGACCCTGGTATATCCCTTATCCTGCGATATCTGCCTCCAAAAAGGCTTTCCGGCAAGAGCCTTATGTTATATGAAAGGCCAAGTAAACTCATGAGGAAAAGAATCAAAAAAGAAGTAATACCCATAAGATAGGCGGCAATCAGGCCTGCACTGCCGGCAATTACAGCAAGAGCTGCGAGAAATACCTTATGCTTCCTGTAAAAAAGAGCCCTTTCAGGATCATTGTACTGATCGGCTTTGCTGCCGGTCATGTTGTTTAGTATGTGCATGGACAGAACATAAAGTATAGATATAAGAACATGAGGGAAATGGTGCTCAATTGCCTGTAGTCTGGTACAGGCGTAACACAGGCATCCGGCACCAAGGGAAACATAGATATTTGTCAAAAGAAGTGATCGTTGTATTGAAAAAAATGCTTTGCGCCATCTCTGCTCTTTTTTAAAAAATAAAGATTCAAGACTTCTGTAAACTCTTTTTGTTATCCAGTTCGGAGTAGAAGCTCCTGCCGTTAATCCTATGTTTTTGGCTGAGGCAAGGGCTTTTAAATCAAGCTCATTTTCTGATTCAATGTGGTAAGAAGGTTTTCCTGATTCTTTTGCAATTTCAGCAAGCCTTTGGGTGTTACCGCTGTTATGGCCGCCCACGACTATCACCGCATCTACTGACCCTGAGAGACGTTTTACTTCTGCCTGCCGCTTTGATGTGGAATCGCAAATAGTATTGAAGATTTTGTAGTGCGGGAATTTTTTGTTCGCCCATTTTTTTATTTCTTCAAAAAATTCTATGTTCTGAGTGGTTTGAGCAACAATGATGGCCTTTTCAAAGGCGGGAAGAGAATCGAGGTCATTAATATTATCAACAACATATCCTTTGCCATCTGAGTAGCCGAGCAGTCCTCTGACCTCCGGATGATCCTTGTCGCCAATAATTATTGATGTATAACTCTGCCTGGCGTGTTTATTTATAATGGTTTGCACCTTGATTACACGTGGGCATGTGGCGTCTATTATTGTAAAGCCGGCTTTTTTCAGCTTTTCCTTTGCCTGGGGAGGAACTCCGTGCGCCCTTATCAGGACAGTGCCTGAACCGTGATCCGGCATATCATCTATGACGGATATTCCCTTTTCTTTTAAAAGGTTCAGGACGTGTGGGTTGTGTATCAGAGGACCATATGTATAGATAGGATTTTCGTGTTTATTGGGCGCATCAAGAGCCATTTCAACTGCTCTGCGTACGCCCATGCAGAAACCCGCGGTCTTAGCAAGTAATATTTTCATCTAATCAGGTTCAGATATTATTGAGATTATAGCTGGCTATTTTTCCTTTAGATATATTTTATGCTCTACAAGAGAAAGCGAATGAATACGCGCTTTTAAGAGTTTTTGCTCTCCAAATATGTTGTTTAATATAAGACCATCACCTTCGGGTTCGATTGTGTCAACGGCCTCCATGACCAGCTTTTCATCGTTTTCTTCAATAAGATAAGCATTTGCTTCACACATATTATTTCCCCCTTATTTATCCGTAAAATCCTTCAAGTTTTCTTGTATCAGTGATTCGATAAAATGCGGAAGTGGAATTGAGGATAACCCTACTATTTCAACATTTTCTTGAGTTAGCGGTATGAGAAGTTTTTTGGCGGGGCTACTTGCAACAGCCTCTGCGATTTTTGGTGTTATTTCACCCATCATGGCATTTGCTAAAATTATACCGATAGGCCCTATGATAACATCAACGCTCTGTATGGTATAAGCAATGGCATTTTCTCCAGAAGCACCACGATTTGCTCTTGCCCTAAGCATCTGGGATGTTGCTATAGCATTTGCGCCTAAAGCTATAATTTCAACTTTTTCGCCAAAACATTCTTTGAGCTTCTTTATAATCGTGCTTCCTATCCCGCCGCCTTGTCCGTCAATTACGCATATTCGTTTCATTGTATTTTTTTTATTTATTATAGCTTTTTAATTTTCAGCCTGCTTTTTCGTTCTCTTTTTGAAAGCCGTCTGCTAGGGCCCTTCTTTTTTGTTGTGGGAATCCAGCCGCCTTTATTCTCCCTGTCAACACCCTTTGCAGACATATATTCTGCCATGGATATCTTTTCTTCAAACATCGGCGAGCTGATAGTGGAAGCCCCTTGAGAAGTCACTGCATTAATTATTTCCAAGTCTGAGCTGACAACTAAAGCTTTTTCCCTTTCTTTTGCGGCCATTTTTTTAATAACAGTATCGGCTGACTCACCTATGCGGGAAAACCTTATCTCGACTCCTTTTATTTTGTCCCTGCGCTGGGAGAGAAAAGGGGCATTCGTTCCGTCAAAGACAACGGTAATTTTGTGGTGCTTTATTTTTTTATACGCTGCAAGCATATTAAGCAAAGCTTCTCTCCCGAGCTGAATGTCCTGCCTGTCAAGGTCGCTCAGGGTATTTGACTGGCGTATTAGATTGTAGCCATCAATAATTATATGAAGAGACATAATACTTATCAGTTGCAGGAATATTCAGGTGGATAGGCTGAAGTCCGAAGGCTGAAGCTCTCTTCAGCCTTCAGCCTTCAGCCTATCCACCTGACAATTACTCTTTTATATAGACTTTCAGATAATTAATTTCACAAGGCCAGAAGGAGGAAGGCGTATTAGTTATACGTCGACGACTGATAACACGGTGAAATTATTTATCTGAAAGTCTATAGCTGTTTTAAAAGGTCTATAAGGCGATCAAGATCGTCGTTATTATAAAATTCGATTAGAATTTTTCCCTTTTTCCCGTGTCTTTTGATTTGAGTTTTGGTACCAAGGTGACGTGAAAGATCATCCGCCAGACTTGAAAGGTATATTTGTTCTGAATCAGGTGGAGATTTCAGGTGCTTTTTCTTTTCTGATTTCAAACGGTTGATCAAATTTTCTGTTTCTCTGACCGAAAGTTTTTTTGAAACAACTGTCCGCCAGGCTGCAATTTGCTGTGCTGATGTATCAGCACCTAACAGAGCCCTTGCATGCCCCATACTAAGGGTATTATCCAGGATACTTGCCTTTATTTGTTCGGGCAGTTGTCTTAGACGAAGTAAATTTGCAACAGCAGATCTGCTTTTTCCTACCCGTTTTGCCACCTGCTCCTGAGTGAGATTAAATTCCGTAATAAGTTGATGGAAGGCTTCTGCTTCTTCCAGAGCATTGAGGTCTTCTCGCTGTATGTTTTCGACAATGGACATCTCCAAAAGATCTGAGTCCGTGATATTTTTTATAAAAGCGGGCACATGGGTAAGCCCGGCCATTTTAGCTGCGCGAAACCGCCTTTCACCGGCTACAAGCTCATAACCGCTTCCATCCCTTCTAAGCAAAAGAGGCTGTATGATTCCCTGTTCTTTAATTGAGCTGCAAAGCTCTTCAAGCTCTTCCTGGGAAAAAATTATTCGGGGCTGATACCTGTTAGCGTGGATCAGATTTATATCACATTGGAAATAATCAACCCTATCGTTTTCAAAAGGACTAAAATCAGGAATAAGGGCATCAAGGCCTCTTCCAAGTGCCATTTTTTTCCTTTTTTTTAGATTTGAATTAGGTTCTTTTTTTGGTTTTGCTTTAGGCATATTACGACGTTAATTCCTTAAGGAGATTTTTGATATTATTTAGTGCCCATTATCTCTTTTGCCAGATCAAAGTAACTTTTTGCTCCTGTAGAAGCGGCATCATACAGTAATATAGGTTTTCCAAAACTTGGAGCTTCTCCCAGTCGTACATTTCTGGGAATAATGGTTTTGAAAACAAGATTCTTGAAATATTTCTCCGCATCTTCGGCTACTTGATACGACAGGTTAGTCCTTTTATCAAACATGGTTAAAAGAATGCCGGCAATTTTAAGATTCGGATTTAGACCACGCTTTATAAGCTTTACTGTTTGCAGAAGCTGGCCAAGCCCTTCCAGGGCATAAAATTCACACTGAAGTGGAATCAGCATTAAATCGGCTGCTGTCAGAGCGTTTACCGTCAGAAGGCTTAAAGAGGGCGGGCAGTCTATTATTATATAATCAAATGAATCATTCAGTTGGCCAAGCAGTTTCTTTAATGCAATTTCACGTTCAGGGTTTGACATCATTTCCACTTCAAAACCTATGAGTTCAACTCTCGATGGAATGACTTTCAGGCTATCTATATCGCTGTCTATAATAAGATTCCTGGGTTCGGTTTTTCCAATCAAGCCATGGTATAACGTTTTGGAAATACTGATTTTATCAATACCCATTCCTGTGGTGGCATTTCCCTGTGGATCACAATCAACAAGGAGAGTCTTTTTCTCTGAAACCGCTAATGCGGCAGATAGATTGATAGCCGTAGTAGTTTTTCCTACGCCGCCTTTCTGGTTTGCTACGCATATGATTTGTGACATAAAAAACTCCTAACACAAAACTTGTTATTTGAAAAGGATATATAATATGTTAAAATATATATATGAAATTTTATAAAAAAATATTCGTTATATTTTCCGCTTTGATTTTATTAGCCGATGTATGTTTTCCAAGAGCGGCTTTATGTATTTCAGTTAAAAAGGAAGAAGAAATGGGGCGTGAGTTCATGAGGGTTGTTTTAGAACACTTTGAACTCATTGAAGACCCTTTTATTGTTAATTATGTTAATAAGATAGGCAATAAGATTGTTTTGGCTCTTCCTCCTCAGCCTTTCAATTACCGCTTTTATATCATAAAAGAAGATACTTACAATGCTTTTGCGAGTCCTGCAGGTAATATTTTTATAAACAGCGGGCTTTTTGAGGCAATGGAAAACGAGGAAGAACTTGCAGGAATATTATCCCACGAAATAGCTCATGTCGTATGCCGCCATATTTCACAACGTATTGAAAGACAATCAAAAATCGGGCTTATAACACTTGCAGGTATAGCTGCAGGGATATTCCTTGGATTAGAAGGAGCAGGAACGGCATCCAGTGCATTGACATTAGGGTCTGTTGCTGCAGGGCAATCAATTTCTCTTGCATACAGCCGTGAGGATGAAATTCAGGCTGATCAGTTGGGATTAAAATATCTTAACAAAGCAGGATACAGCGGAGCCGGCTTGTTGACAATGCTTAAGAAGATCAGGAGTAAACAGTGGTTTGGCCCTGAACAGATTCCGACCTATCTGACTACTCATCCAGCTTCGGAAGATCGTATTGTATATATTGGGTCTTGGCTTGAAACCAGTGAGAAACCATCAGGGCAGGTGTTTAATATTGATCCTTATGATTTTCAAATAACTCATACGCGGTTTGTTAGTACGCACGGAGAGGAGAGTATTGTATTAAAAAAGTTCGAAACCCGGATTGCTGAATGCCCGTCAGACTCAATGGCGCTTTATGGGTATGGACTTGTACTGGCAAGGATCGGAAATTTGAAAGATGCAGAAATCAATCTTAAAAAGGCACTGGAGAAAAGAGCTTTTGATTCTCATATATTAAGAGATCTTGGAAGGATATATTTTCTTGGAGGTCATTATGAAGAAGCATTAAAAACCCTTGAAGTCTCTTTAAACATAGCGCCGGATGATATAGAAGGCCTTTTTTTTCTCGGCCGTACTCAGACAGGGCTTGGAAGGTATGGAAATGCTGAGAATACATTTGAGAAGCTCATAGAAAAAGATCCGGATTATAATCAGGCGCTGTATTTTCTTGGCGATGCCTATGGCAGGCATGGCAGGATGTGGGATGCACATTATTATCTCGGATTATATTACAAAAAAGAGGGGAATTTTAAGAATGCCAAATTTCACCTTAAAAAAGCCTTAAATACAAATGACCCGGATAAGAAGCTTAAAATAAAAGAAATGCTTAAAGAAATTAGTAAAAATAGGTAGAAGGCTGAAGGTAGAAGGAAGCTTCAGCCTTCGGTCTTCAGCCTTCCACCTTAACAATTTCGGTCAAAATGGGAAAACTGCATACTAAATGTCGCTCGACCCGGACTTTCCCCCGCAGTGCATACCCCAAGGTTATATAAGTTGACAACGCCCCAATCCTATCGTATTTGATAGCAACAGCGGTGGACTAAATCAAAAATCTCAAATTTTATTTCTCACCATAAGAGGCAGCCATGAAAGGTTTAAAAGCAAAAAGAATAAGATTCAAAATCGGCAGTGTATGGGAAAGTCCGGCGCTACATATATTATTAGCCAAAGAGAACGATGTGGTTGTTGCCCGCTGCTTGGATTTTACAGTTTCTTCCCATGCTAAAGATGAGAAAGGCGCTTTAAAAGCATTAGCTGATTCTATAAAGGAATATGTTTTGACTGCGGTAGAAAATGATGCGATTGATACAATTTTTGATCCAGCACATGGTAAGTATTGGAGGATGTATAATGAATTGGAAACCAAACAGTCTTCCAGGAGTCTGAAAATATCTATAAAAAAATCATTAAAGTCTGTTTCCAATGACAATCTCCAGCAGTCAACTGCCGAAATAAACTATGCCTAAGCCGCTAGAATTAAGGAAAGTAATAAAAATACTCAAGAGGTACGGCGTTGTTTATGTAACAGGAAAAGGTAGGCACCCCAAATTTTATGATCCCGAGACACATAAGTCTTACCCCATCAAGTCGCATGGCAAAAAGACGCTTGTTTTGTCATATGCTCTTGATGATCTGATAAAAAAGTTTGATTTGCCTGCAGATGTTTTTGATAGATAAACCATGCCTCGCCAAGCCAGACCAAATACACCAGATCGACCAAACAAACCAATACGTTTTAGTAAGTTATTTACTTATTTATGATGTCCCACAGTGCCGTCCAAGCTAAGGAAAGATTTGAGCGT
>JAJSZT010000034.1 GCA_030272815.1 Deltaproteobacteria bacterium | reverse complement strand
CCTTACGATCCATAATAGGTCAAAGAAAGCAGACTCAAAATGGAAGTTTCTATACTATCAAATAAATAAAATATAGCGGAATGAGGTTTGTGTGTCAAGCAAGGAAACAAGGGTCTGGATATTTGATATAAGCGAGCTGCTCACGGTCAAACCGGGAGGAGCTGCTGAAACTTTTTTTGAAAAAAATTACCGAACGACTTACCCGGTGCACCGCACTCAAAGACCAGGCCGGTATAACCAAAAATCTTGCTGATGGCAAAGATGTTGAAGAAGTCTATGGCCTTGGTGAAGCCGGACTCTTTGACGAGTTTTTCTGCTTCCTTTCTCATTTCGGAATACAAGATCTCTTGATGAAACTCTAACCTGAAATAAAACAAATTGAGCTATCTGATTTTTTGATATGGAAAAGCAAAAAGATATTAAACAAAGAAGATACAAGTTTCAATGATAAGACTTTTGCGCCCCTGGAAAAAATGATTTTAAACCTTAAAAACAAGGACGAAGTAGCATAGCAAATTATAAGCAAATATTGATAAAGGTTGTACCAGAGAGCAAGACTCGCAGAAAGATATTTACGTTGATCAAGAAATATCAAGGGCAATATGAGGACAATTTAAGGACAGTCATTTGTCTCAACAACGAAAGAAAGACGCTTGCAAAAAAGAAAAGAGATGCTGCAATTGCAACCCTGGCAGAAGCATTGGATAAATTGTTTTCAAGTGATAAGAAAAAACAGGGAATCGCAGAAAGAGAAAAAAAGCTCAGAGGCATCTTTAAGGGGTATAAAAGCAGATTCAGAAAATTTTTCAATATAGAACGAAACAAAAAGACTCAGAAAGCTTGCGGCTACAGTCTGAATCAGAAGGTCATTGATTATGAAGAAAAGACGGACGGAATATTTATTCTCACAACAAGCAGGCAGGATTTGGAAACAAAGAAGATTGTTGAGTCTTACAAAAACCTAAAAGAAGTTGAAATGCTATTTGATGACCTGAAGAACTTTGTTGATATCAGGCCGATAAGGCATTGGCTCGCAGTGAGGGTAAGGGCGCATGTTTTCATCTGCATATTAGCGTTACTGCTGAAAAGAATATTTGAGATAGATTGCTTAAAGGGCAAGTGTGTGATGGAACCGTTAGAAGAAATATCGAAGTCCAGGCTGATAAAATACAAGGTGAGATTTTCCGAGAGGGAAGATAGAACCAAGACCTTCCGAAAAGTGACCGATACTACTTCAGACCAAAAGAGATACTTTAAAATGGTGGGAATCAGGAACCCGATGAACCTCGAAAATTTTGTATGGTGAGGAAAGAAAAAAACGATTTCCTTAGCGGCACAAGGGTTAGCAGTCGCTAACTGTTTAATTGGAGTGTAATCTACGCCTGCCTGTGTGTCACTGCACGCAGACAGGCAATCTGTGGATTAAGGGCTCGGTCAAAAATAACTTGGCATTTTTGCATCCCAACTTCACCATATCTTTAACCGATCTTCATTCGCAAAAGTCCTCGAAATAGCTCGCCATTCCTGCGGTTTTGCTCAATCAGATCGATTAAATCTAGGGCAAATTTGGGCGCAAATTCTACCAAGTTATTTTTGACCGAGCCCTAAAGGCGGAAAGAAAGGATCAGGATTTTGACGCAGGGATAGGAAAAATGGCCTACAGTTCCGAAATCAAACAATTTCGGCATTTTGTTTTTGACAAAGTATAGGACAGTAGTTAATAAGAAAGTTTTCGTAACTCCTCAATAAATACTGGACGAGTCCATTAGATTTATGAAACAAACCGACCGATGGTGAGTTGTTACGAGTTTGTAAATTTCTGATTTTCAGAGGGACATCATGGAATTTTTCTTATGCGTACTCGGGATGGTGATGGTCATAGAGGGATTACCGTACTTTGCTTTTCCAGAAAGAATGAAGTTCTGGTTACAAAAAATTGTTGAAATGCCGGACGAAACATTACGAAAATTCGGTTTTATAATCATGTTAATCGGACTGTTTATAGTTTATTTGGGGAAAAGTTAGGAATCGTGTTTTCAATAACTGACTATAACTACGATCTTCCAAAGGAACTTATAGCTCAAAAACCGATTGAAAAGAGGGACCAGTCAAAACTCATATTTTTGCATCGGAAAACAGGCGGGCTGTCTCATCATAAATTCTATGAGATTTGTGATTTCCTTTCACCATCCGACATACTGGTTGTCAACAACACTGAAGTCGTTCCGGGAAGACTAATTGGGAAAAAAGACACTGGCGGAAAAGCGGAAATACTTATTCTTAACTACGCCAAAGGCTATAACAAAAGAAAAGATGACAATACTTTTGTATATGAGTGCCTGATAAAAAGTTCAAAGCGCGCAAGACAGAGCACAACTATTTTTTTCGATCAGGGATTGAAAGCTGAAGTAATAAACTCTCGCAATGGGCTTTATTCGGTAAAATTTACCTGCAAAGGTAATTTTGAAGAATTTCTTTACCGGATTGGCAAAATTCCCCTTCCCCCTTACATAAGACGAGATAAAGATAATATCGCCTGCGATGACAAAAAATCATATCAAACAGTTTATGCCTCTCAAAAAGGCGCTATTGCAGCACCAACAGCAGGATTGCATTTTACGGAAAAACTCATTGAAAAACTGAAATTAAAAAATATCAAGATAGTTGAAATTACCCTGCACGTGGGATATGGTACTTTTTCGCCTGTAAGAGTTTCAGATATAAGGAATCACAGGATCCATTCTGAATGGTGTACGATCCCTGAAAAAAGCGCAGAAATTATAAATAACGCAAAAGAAAATGGGAAACAGATCATAGCCGTAGGAACGACTTGCGTTCGCTCATTGGAATATCTATCTGATACTAATGGAAATATTTTAAACAAAAGCGGAAACTGTGATCTGTTCATATATCCCGGATACAGGTTTAAAGTTATAGATGCAATGATTACAAATTTTCATTTGCCGAAGTCGACACTTCTGATGCTTGTATCAGCTTTTGCGGGCCGCAAAAATATTCTTAATGCTTACAGGGAAGCAATTAATAAAAACTACAGGTTCTTCAGCTATGGTGATGCCATGTTTATTGCATAGATTTTTAGTAGCCGTTCACGGCTTGAAACTTGAAATTAGAAAATAGAAATTTGGGAGAGATTAAAATAGAAATTGGGAAGAACAGTACAAAAGCATGAAGGCCGAATTTCTAATTTCTAATTTCGACGTTCCGTGAACGCTTACGATTTTTAGTAACCCCTGAACCATTGAACGCTTATAGATATGACCAATTTCAATGTAGTTGCAGAATGCAAAAAAACAAAGGCAAGGGCGGGATTGCTTCATACTCGTCATGGTATTATTGAAACTCCTATTTTTATGCCGGTTGGGACCCTTGCGACAGTAAAATCATTGTCCCCTGAAGAACTTCTGGAAGCCGGGGCTCAAATAATCCTTGGCAACACGTACCATCTGTATTTAAGGCCGGGATGTGAAGTGATAAATCTGTTTTCCGGCCTTCACGGATTTACAAACTGGCACAGGCCGATTCTGACCGACAGTGGCGGATTCCAGGTCTTTTCGCTTGCAAAACTTACAAAAATAAATGAGGAGGGCGTTACTTTTCAGTCCCACATTGATGGATCAAAGCATTTGCTGACTCCTGAAAAGGCTGTTGAAATTCAGATCTGCCTTAACTCAGATATAATGATGTGCCTGGACAACTGTATTGCCTATCCATCAAGCAAAAATGAAGCAAAAGTCTCAGTAGAACTAACTTCAGCATGGGCAAAAAGATGTAAAAAAGTTTGGAATGAAAACAAAGGCGCTCAAAATTTACTGTTTGGAATAATTCAAGGAGGTATGTTCAAGGATCTTCGCAAAATCTCTGCTGAAGAGATGGTGGAAATCGGTTTCAACGGCTATGCAGTCGGCGGATTGAGTGTCGGGGAACCTAAAGATATAATGTTTGATATTGCAGAGTTTACACTCCCTGTCCTGCCGGATACAAAACCAAAATATGTAATGGGAACAGGAACGCCCGAAGATCTCGTGAAGCTTGTTTCTCTTGGCGCAGATATGTTTGACTGTGTTATCCCAACAAGAAACGCCAGAAACGGCCAGATGTTCACAAAATCCGGCATAATAAATATCAGTAATTCTCGTTTCAGGCATGACACCGATCCTGTGGAAGAAGGATGCACATGTTATACCTGCCGTAATTACTCAAGAGCCTATTTACGCCACCTATACACGGCAAAAGAGCTGCTTTCCTATCGTTTGAATACAATTCATAACATTCATTATTATACGAACCTCATGAAAAAAATACGGGAAGCAATATTAAACGACGAGTTTGAAACTTTCAAAAAAAATTTCTAAAGGTTCACCACAGAATAACACGGATTTTCACTGAAAATTGTAAAAAATGAGTAAATGAGAAGATTATTTTGATAATTCAGTGTAATTCCGTGAAGATCCGTGGTAAGCTACTATAAAAATAATAATTAAGGAGAATAATATCATGATAAAAGAAAAAGTTCTGGAAATTATGGAAAAAATAAGGCCTTCGCTGCAGTCACATGGAGGAGATGCGGAACTTGTTGATGTGGTTGACGGCGTGGTTAAATTGCGCTTGAAAGGCGCCTGTTCAGGATGCCCGATGTCGCAAATGACAATTAAAGACGGAATCGAAAAAATTATGAAAAAGGCAATCCCGGAAATCAAGTCTGTTGAATCCGTGGACTAACGGTTATTATGACGATTGCAAAAAAGATTGAGGCAACGCTGTCCGAATCTTCATGGATACGCAAAATGTTTGAAGAGGGAGCGCGCCTCAGGGCAGAGCATGGCGCAGGCAATGTATATGACTTCAGCCTTGGCAACCCAAACCTTAAGCCTCCGAAAAATTTCAGAGATAGCCTGATAGATACCGCCAACTCCTCTGTGAAGGGAAACCACGCTTATATGCCCAACGTTGGTTTTCCTTATGTTCGCAAATCGGTGGCCACCCATGTTTCAGTGGAACAGCAGGTAGAAATCTCTAAAAAAGAAATAATAATGACCTGCGGCGCAGCAGGGGCTCTTAATGTTATTCTTAAAACAATATTAGATCCCGGCGATGAGGTTATTACTCCCTCTCCTTATTTTGTTGAATACAAGTTTTATGCTGATAACCATGGCGGAATATTAAAGACAGTGCCGACAAAGCCTGATTTCAGTCTGGATATAACTGCAATTTCATCTGCCATTAATAATAAAACAAAGGCAATACTTATAAATTCTCCCAATAATCCGACAGGGCAAATATACAGCAAAAAAAGTCTGATTGAACTCGGGACCATATTAAATGACAAAGGAAAAAAATCAGGCAGAACTATTTATCTTATTTCCGATGAGCCATACCGTAAAATCGTCTATGATGGAATCAAAGTCCCAAGTATATTTAACTGCTATAGAGAAAGCATAATTGCCACTTCTTATTCCAAGGATATCTCCATACCCGGCGAGCGCATAGGATATATTGCAGTTAATCCTGATGCTGCATTTAAAGAAAATCTCATTAATGGGATGGCTCTGGCCAATAGAATTCTTGGATTTGTTAACGCTCCTGCTCTTATGCAGCGGATAATAGCTTCAATACAGGGAGCAAGCGTTGATATATCTGAATATCAAAGAAAAAGAGATATTCTATGTAACAACCTTGCAGAATGCGGTTACGAATTTATCAGGCCATCCGGAGCCTTTTATCTCTTCCCGAAATCTCCTGTGCCTGACGACGTAAAATTTGTGAAAGCTCTGCAGGATGAATTGATTCTTGTAGTGCCGGGCAGCGGTTTTGGCTGCCCCGGTCATTTTAGGATAGCTTTTTGTGTGGATGATGATATTATTATAAATTCAATTCCAGGGTTCAAGAGGGCAATTGAAAAATTTAGATCAGAAATTTGAAAACTCATTATGCAATTAACCCGGCATTGGCAGGCAATTAAACCTCGGGCTATGCCCGAGCGACCCTAAAAGGTTTTACCGTTTCGGCGAGAATAAATATAGTCAATAGTATCAAAATAAGAGAATATTGAACGGCAGAGTGAAGCTTTTTTTGAACGTCGAACATCGAACATCCAACGTTGAACATCGAATGATGAAATCGCTTCGCTCCGCCAGTTTATAAATTGGCAGAATACCTTATTCAAAATTCGACGTTGGACGTTCGATGTTCGACGTTCATAGTCTTTTAGCTTGACGGCTACGTCCTTGATATTGGATTGTAATCTGCAGGAATCGCGATGCTTTTCCCCTTGTTCCCACGCTCCGGCGTGGGAACAAGAAAGCAGGTATGCATTCCCACGCAGGAGCGTAGGAACGAGAAAAAAATAAATGGACTGAAAAGCTTAAGGAAATATAATAATGGGTATAGTGGAAGATAAGATAAAAGATCTAAAGGACAGGGAAGCAAATGTCCTGGGAATGGGCGGCGAAAAAATGGTTGCAAAACAGCGCGAAAAAGGAAAGCTGACCGCCCGTGAACGATTAAACCTTTTATTTGATACAGGAACATTTCGGGAAATCGACATGTTCGTAAAACACCGATGCGTGAATTTCGGCATGGAAAAGACCGAAATTCCATCAGACGGAGTTGTAACCGGCCACGGCCTTGTTGAAGGCAGGCCTGTATTCGCATTTTCCCAGGATTTTACCTCCAGAGCCGGCACGCTCGGCGAAATGCACGCAAAAAAAATCTGCAAGGTTATGGATCTTGCATTAAAGGCTGGAGTACCTTTTGTCGGCATAAATGATTCCGGTGGAGCAAGGATACAGGAAGGAATTGATGCGCTTTCCGGTTTTGGAGAGATCTTTTTCCGCAACTCTGCATGCTCCGGAGTTATTCCACAAATCTCAGCAATAATGGGACCGACCGCAGGTGGAGCAGTCTATTCACCAGCCATGACCGACTGGATATTCATGGTTAAAAAAAGCAGCTACATGTTTATTACCGGCCCGGAAGTTATCAAGGCTGTAACAGGAGAACAAATTTCCTTTGAAGACCTCGGAGGAGCCATGACGCACAATGAAAAAAGCGGTGTGGCTCACTTTGCCTGTGAAAACGATGAAGATGCTGTAAACCAGATAAAAAGACTCCTGTCATATCTGCCTTCAAACAATATGGAAGATCCGCCCGACATTGATCCGGAAGATGATCCAAAGCGCATAGAGCCGGCACTGGACACAATCATTCCGGACAACCCAAGCCAGTCTTATGATATGAAGGATGTGATACGTTCAATTGTTGACAAGGGAGAATTTTTTGAGCCTCATGAGTTCTTTGCCTCCAATATAATCGTATGTTTTGCCAGACTTAATGGGAAAAGTATAGGAATCATCGCAAATCAGCCCATGGTTCTTGCCGGATGCCTGGAGATTAATGCATCTGACAAAGCCACACGTTTTATCCGCTTCTGCGATTCTTTTAATATTCCTATTCTTACAATCGCTGATGTCCCGGGTTATATGCCTGGAAGCCAGCAGGAATGGGGAGGAATTATTCGCCACGGTGCAAAGCTCCTCTGGTGCTATTCAGAGGCAACCGTGCCGAAAATACTTCTAATCACCAGAAAAGACTACGGTGGCGCTTATATTGCGATGTCATCTAAACATCTGGGGGCAGACATGGCTTTTGCCTGGCCAAGTGCACAAATTGCGGTAATGGGAGCAGAAGGTGCCGCCAATATAATACACAGAAAAGAAATTAAAGGGAGTGATGATCCTGCTGCAAAGCGAAAAGAAAAAGTAAAAGAATACGAAGAACTTTTTTCAAATCCTTATTGTGCGGCAAGCAGGGGTTATATTGACGCTGTTATTGTTCCAAGCGAAACAAGGCCCCGCCTGATCGAGGCTCTGGAGATAATGTGCAGCAAAAAGGAGTTCAGACCACCTAAAAAACACGGAAACATTCCTATGTAGAGCCTGAATGAAAAGTATTTTTTTCAATACTGGCAATAGTTTTAGCTTATTTACCTATGTGAAGATTTGTGAAAAAGCTATTAGCCATTAGCTGTTAGCTCTTAGCTGAATTCTGTTATCTGTTTGATTTTTTACCTAAGTTGAGCGATTTTTTGCGAAGAAATGTGCCGAGATCTTGATGCAGTAAGGTTTGCGAAAATCGTAGGCATACCAATGGATATGTCGAGACTTTTCGCAAGTCCTTGATGCGCAAGAGATTGGTGCAGGTCGAGTAAAAAATCGCTCAATTTAGGTTTAAGCTAAAGGCTAATTGCTAAAAGCTAACTGCTAAAAATTTTCGACATGAGAATAGCATCCAACTGACTATAATTTCAGGTGTTTTGAGTTTTCGTCCAGACACTATGAAGCAGGAAATTTTATATCATTTTTCACGGAGGTTAAATGTGGATGAAAATAATAAAAAAATTGCCGCTGCAATATCGGCAGTAACAAAATATATACAACAAGAGGAAGAAATAATATATACGCAGCCATGTCCGGCAGCCGCTCACGCCCCTTCAGTTAAACTCAGGCTGTGGGGCCTGAGTGGCAGACAGGCACAAATGCAGATGCGCAACCTTATGCAGATGAAAGCCTTTCATGGATCAAAATTCATGAAGTAGTCGAGTCGTTAAATAGTCGAATAGTCAAGTAGTTAACCATTTTCCCACTTGACTACTCGACCAATATCAATAGGAGTTCTTTAAATATGAGCGATCATAATCAAGTAAAAATTACAAAAATGGATTTCAGCGGAGATAGGCCAAAGGCGGAAAATCCTCTTAAGATACAGGATCTGACCTTTCGCGACGGCCAGCAGTCATTATTCGCCACCAGGGGACGAACCGAAGACATGATCCCTATTGCCGAAATGATGGACCAGGTCGGGTTCTGGGCTCTTGAAACCTGGGGCGGGGCAACATTTGATGCCATGCACAGATTTTTAAACGAAAACCCCTGGGAAAGGATAAGAACTTTAAAAAGATATATCAAAAAAACCCGCTTTTCCATGCTTCTTAGAGGGCAGAATTTAGTTGGATACAGAAATTATGCAGATGATGTTGCCAAAGCCTTTGTTGAAAGAGCCGCACATAACGGTATTGATATATTCAGGACATTTGACGCATTAAATGATTACCGGAATTTTGAAACAGTTTTCCCTGTTATCAAGGAGTGCGGAAAACATTTTCAGGGCTGTATCTGCTATTCACTGACAGAAAGACGGATGGGCGGAGAGGTCTATAACCTCGAATATTACGTAAAAAAGGCAAAAGAGCTTGAAGCAATGGAGGCAAATAGTATCTGTATTAAGGATATGGCCGGCTTGATGGCTCCTTATGATGCTTATGTCCTTGTTAAAGCGCTTAAAGAAGCTGTATCTGTTCCTATTCATCTTCACAGCCATTTTACTTCAGGTATGTCCTCTATGACTCATTTAAAAGCGGTAGAAGCTGGTGTGGATATACTCGGCACTTGCATGTCTCCTTATGGATTCCGCAGCTCACATCCCGCACTCGGGCCTCTTGTTATGACGCTTATGGGAACAAACAGAGATACCGGCTTTGATATCAAACTTCTATCATCCATTAATGAAATCCTTGAAAAGGAAATTCTCCCCAAATACCGATATTTACTGGATGATACCAAAGTTTCAATTATTGATACAAATGTTCTTGTACATCAAATTCCGGGAGGCATGCTCTCTAATCTGGTAAACCAGTTAAGAGAAATGGATGCTCTCGACAAGCTGGATAAAGTATATGCGGAGCTCCCTAAAGTCAGAGAAGATCTTGGACAGGTTCCCCTTGTTACTCCCATGAGCCAGATTGTTGCCACACAGGCAATTAACAATGTCCTGTTTGATGATGAAAAAGAGCGTTACAAAATGATAACAGCACAAGTAAAAGACTTATGCTATGGTCTTTATGGAAAAACACCTGTACCAATTAACCCCAAAATGCAGAAAAAAGCTTTAAAAGACTATCCAAGGGGAGAAAAGCCTATTACCTGCAAGCCTGCAAAGGTTATAGAACCCGAACTTGATAAAGCCAAAAAAGATGTAAAGGGTCTGGCAGTAGACTTGGAAGATGTTCTTGTTTATGCGCTTTACCCTGTTACCGGAAAAAGATTTCTTAAATGGAAATATGGCAAGGAAGAACCTCCGGAAGCAGTAATGCCTAGAACTTTGGAAGATGTCAAGGCTGAACAGGAACTTATTAAAAAGGCCAGAGCAGGAAAGCTTGTTGAAAAAAAAGAAAAAGCTGTTCCTTCAAAAGGCAATAACTTAAGAAAATTTAATGTATTTGTAGATGATGAATACTTTGAAGTTGGAGTGGAAGAAATAGGGGGATCGCCAATTGTAAGCTATATTCAGCAGGCGCAAAGCCAGATACCTGCTCAACAACCTGTAACAGTTGCTCCATCGCCCCAGGTTTTACCCGCAGCTCCACAACCACAGGTTCCCGCCGCACCTGTAGAGCAGCCGGCAGTACCTGCAAAATCTACAACTACAGCATCCAAAAAGGCAGAAAGCGATAGCGAAGGGACACCGCTTAAAGCTCCTATGCCAGGCATAATTGTAAGTTACAAAAAGCAGGTGGGCGATTCTGTAAATACTGGAGAGACAGTTGTAATTCTTGAAGCCATGAAAATGGAAAATGCCCTGCCGTCTCCTGCAGGCGGAACAATAAAATCCATCAATTTTGCCGGCGGCGACACAGTTGCCAGAAATGACGTTCTCTGTATTATTACCTAAATTGAGCGATTTTTTACTCGACCTGCACCAATTTCTTGCGCATCAAGGACTTGCGAAAAGTCTCGACATATCCATTGGTATGCCTACGCTTTTCGCAAACCTTGCTGCATCAAGATCTTGGCACATTTCTTCGCAAAAATCGTTCAACTTAGGTATTGGGCTAATGTTTTATGAAAATTCACGAATATCAGGCAAAAGAATTATTCAAAAAATACAAGATTTCCATTCCTGATGGAGACATTGCCCTTACCCCTGATGAAGCCAAAAAAATCGCCTGCAAAATAGGCGACTGCCCAATTGTCATTAAAGGACAGATTCATGCAGGAGGACGGGGCAAAGGAGGAGGCATAAAGCTCGCAAAAACAATGGAAGAAGTTGAGAGCATAGCGAAAAGAATTTTAGGAATGCTCTTAATCACACACCAGACAGGCCCCAAAGGTAAGATAGTAAAAAAGGTGCTGGTTGAAAAGAGCCTGAAAATTGAAAAAGAGCTTTATCTGAGCATCATTCCGGACAGAGCAACTGCAAAAATAGTTATAATTGCCAGCAAAGCCGGTGGAATGGATATTGAAAAACTTGCTGCAAAT
Source organism: Deltaproteobacteria bacterium (assembly GCA_030272815.1). Taxonomy (GTDB): domain Bacteria; phylum Desulfobacterota; class Desulfobacteria; order Desulfobacterales; family ETH-SRB1; genus B13-G4. Next base: position 23,751 of record JAJSZT010000034.1, on the reverse strand, counting down.
CAACCTGGAAAAATTATAAAAATCCATATTGATCCCCTTTTAGGCATCCAGCCATTTCACTGCCGTCAGGCCGCCTTTGGCCTGAAACTTTCGCCCTATTCTACCAGGCAATTTACTTCGACATTAATAAATCTTTACAGGCTTTTTGTTGATTATGACTGCACTTTGGTAGAAATAAATCCCCTTGCAATAACAGCAGATGAAAATGTCGTAGCAATAGATGCGAAAATCAACTTTGATGATAATGCCTTATTCCGGCACAAAGATATTCTCGAATATAGAGATATTGATGAAGAAGAACCCCTTGAAGTTGAGGCATCCAAATTCAATCTCAATTACATTAAACTGAGTGGAAATGTCGGGAATATGGTAAATGGCGCCGGGCTGGCAATGGCAACCATGGATTTAATTAAGCTTTATGGTGCTGAACCCGCAAATTTTCTAGATGTTGGCGGTGGAGCCAATGCAGAAATGGTGGAAAACGGATTTCGAATTATACTTAGTGATAAAAATGTTAAAGCAATTCTGATAAACATCTTTGGCGGAATTCTTCGCTGTGATCTGCTGGCAAAAGGAGTTGTACAGGCTGCTGACAAGGCGGGGATAAAAATCCCTGTGGTAATTCGCATGGAAGGAACAAATGTTGAAGAAGGCCGCAGGATCCTTTCTGAATCAAGTTTTAATTTTACTATTGCAGCGGACTTAAAGGAAGCAGTTCAGGCAGTTACACAGCTTGTCAAATGAATTCATCAATTCTAATTATGGCATCTTCTCGTTTCTCGTTCCCATGCTCCAGCGTGGGAATGCATACCATATGGGTTCCCACGCTGGAGCATGGGAACCAGGCAAAACATATCTTTTTACTTTCTTTGCGTCTTTGCGTGAGATTTTTCTTTTTCAAAAAAGTGCAAACTACTTTTTAGCTCTTATGAAGAAAGGAAAAATAAGTAATTGAGCATATTCGTTGACAAAAATACACGACTGCTGGTCCAGGGAATAACGGGGCAAGATGGCCGGTTTCATACTCAAAAATGCATTGCCTATGGTACAAATGTAGTGGCCGGGGTAACTCCCGGCAAGGGCGGCCAGAAAATGGATGACGTGCCTGTATTCAATACCGTTAAAGAAGCCATGGAAAATACAGGTGCAAACTGCAGCATGATCTTTGTGCCGCCGGCTTTTGCCGCAGATGCTATTCTGGAAGCAGTGGAGGCTGAAATCGAGTTAATTGTTGCCATAACAGAAGGCCTCCCGCTTATGGATATGGTTAAAGTCAAAAATTATATGAAAAACACAAAGTCCCGCCTCATCGGTCTCAACTGTCCCGGAATCATCACACCCGGCCAATGCAGGGTCGGCATCATGCCCGGCCATATACACAAACAAGGCGGCCCAATAGGAATTGTATCCCGCTCGGGAACTCTTACTTATGAAGTAGTAAATCAGTTAACTCTGCATAAAATTGGTCAAACCACCTGTATAGGAATTGGCGGCGACCCGATAAATGGAACTAACTTTATAGACTGCCTTGATGCCTTTGAAAAGGATCCCGACACCGAGGGAATCGTTATGGTCGGGGAAATAGGCGGCAGCGCAGAAGAAGAAGCATCTGAATTTATCAAAAAGCATGTGACAAAAAAAGTGGTCGGATTTATTGCGGGTTTAACTGCGCCCCCTGGAAGACGAATGGGACATGCAGGCGCAATTATCAGCGGCAGTTGTGGTACGGCTCAAGCAAAGATTGCAGCAATGAAGGAAAGCGGTATTTATGTCTGCGAAGATCTTGGTTCGTTTGGAAAAATGTGCGCTGAAGTATTTTAATACAAAATCAAGGTGATTTAACGCATGACAAAAAAAGAACTGATAGATAAATTAAATGAGCTGCGATCTTTGTCTGCCGAAAACGAAGTGGTGGAGTTTAAGGAAGCCAAGAATAGCTATGATTTTAGCAAACTGGGCAAATATTTTTCTGCGCTTTGCAACGAGGCAAATCTCAAAAATGCGGATTGTGCCTGGCTGGTCTTTGGCATTAAAGACAAGGGGCATACGATTGTCGGTTCCAAGTTCCGCCGCAATCGCGCTGATTTGGACAATCTAAAAGGAGAAATAGCCGGTAAGACCACTAATCGGATTACCTTTGTCGAGATTTATGAATTAAACCTTCCTGATGGCCGAGTGGTTATGTTTCAAATCCCTACTGCCCCTAAAGGCATTCCTATTGCGTTTGCCGGGCATTACTATGGCAGAGATGGCGAAGATTTATCCCCTTTGAACCTCGAAGAAATTGAACGCATCCGCAGGCAACCCACATCTGAAGACTGGAGTTCCATTATTTGTCCTGATGCTGCCATTGATGACCTTGATCCCGCTGCAATGGTAAAAGCCCGCGAAAATTTTAAAAGCAAGTTTACCGACAAAGCTGCCGAGTTGGATAGCTGGGATGATATTACTTTTTTAAATAAAGCCAAGATCGCCATCAAAGGAAAAATTACCAGAACAGCCATTATCCTGCTGGGCAGGGAAGAGTCGGAACATTTCATAAGTCCTGCCGAAGCAAAAATACGATGGTTATTGAAAGATTCTAAAGGTAACAACAAGGATTATCACATTGAAAGCTGCCCAATGCTTCTGGCAATAGATAAGATATACGCCAAAATCCGCAACCTGAAATACTGGTATATCAAAGACGGTACGCTGTTTCCGGATGAGGTAGATCAGTATGAACCATTTGTAATCCGTGAAGCCATTAATAATTGCATTGCGCATCAGGATTACACCAAGGGGGGGTCGTATTAATGTAGTTGAGATGGAAGACCAGTTGATCTTTACAAACCTTGGCGGCTTTATTCCGGGCTCGGTGGAGAAAGTCGTCATGGAAAATGCTCCGGAAGAGCATTATAGAAATAAGTTTCTTGCCACTGCCATGTTCAACTTAAAAATGGTTGATACTGCAGGAGGCGGTATTCGAAAGATGTTCAATTACCAGCGGGAAAGATTCTTTCCTATGCCGGAATACGACTTGTCCGAAGGGAAAGTTAAAGTAACGGTAATCGGCAAGGTTTTAGATTTGGATTTTACAAGAGTTTTAGCACGAAACCCTAAACTTTCATTAGAGCAAATTATTGCTTTGGACAAAGTTCAGAAAAGGAAAAAGCTTACAGACGGTGAGATTAAAAATCTGAAAGACTTTGGATTAATAGAAGGAAGGAAACCGAATTACATCATTTCCGCTAAGACAGCCGCTTCGCTTTCCAACAATGAGTTAAAGGCTCAATATATTAAAAACCGGGGGCTTGATGATGAGCATTATAAAAAATTGATTCTCGAGTATCTGAAGAAGTTTGGAAAATCCCCCAGAAAAAATATCGAGACGTTCCTACGGGATAAATTGCCGGATATTTTGACTGAGACTCAGAAAAAAAACAAGGTTACCAATTTGCTTTCGTCTCTTAGAATAAGCGGAAAAATACAGAACAGCGGTTACTCGGAATGGTCAATTGTTTAAAAGAGTTTTAAAAGAGTTTTAAAAGAGTTTTAAAAGAATATGTCTGCTAACCTATGGAAAAGTAACGACTTATTATCTATTGTAAAAAAACTGAACAAGGATATTTATTAGCTCAAGATGATGAATTCCATCCATACTGAATCTACCTTTGAATCGGCCATCATCGAGCATTTAACTTCCAATGGCTGCTTAGAAGGCAACCAATCTGATTTCAGCCGTGACCTTGCATTGGATAAAAAGGCTGTTTTATCATTTGTTCAGGAATCCCAACCCAGAGAATAGGAAAAACTGAAATCCTACTACAAAGAAAAAAGACTATGGGGCATGCAGGCGCAATCATCAGTGGCAGCAGTAGTACGGCTCAAGCAAAGATTGCAGCAATGAAAGAAAGCGGTATTTATGTCTGCGAAGATCTTGGTTCGTTTGGAGAAATGTGCGCTGAAGTATTTTAATACAAAATCAAAATGTTAACTTTTCCAACATGACAATCTTATCTGCCTTGCAATACCTTCTAAAAATTTTTATCGTGAGCTTAAGAGATATCTGAGGGAGGCTGGATAATAATGATTACTGCTGAGAAAGTTTACAGAGAAATTTTAGAGATGCCACTAACAGAAAGAGAGAAGTTATTCGCTGTGATACCAGTGTAAATGTGAAATGGCTGTCAATGAAGCAATTATTGATTTTGAGGTTGGCATGGCCGAATTTGAAGGTAGATATTATGAAGGTTTTATGCCTGTTTTAGGGTGTCCAGGTTGTAATCAAGAAACAATGGAATATGTGGAAAACTAAAAAAAGTTCGCCCGAAGGGCGCTAAGTTCATATGAATTGGAGAAGGGAAAGGTGAGTGAATATAAGACAATAAATGAAAAGAAAGCTGATTGGGAAGAATCAACTCTAAAGAAGGTTCTTGATCGATTTCCCGAGCAGCAGGAAGAGTTTGTTACCGGTTCCGGTCATCCGGTGGAACGATTATATCTTCCCTCCGGGATATCCGAAGAGGAGTATATTGAGAAAATCGGATTTCCCGGCGAGTATCCCTATACCCGCGGGGTACAGCCCACGATGTACCGGGGACGTTTCTGGACCATGAGACAGTATGCCGGATTCGGGACTGCCGAAGAATCAAACCAGCGATATAAATATTTGTTGGAACAGGGGCAGACAGGCCTTTCCATTGCATTTGATCTTCCTACCCAAATCGGATACGACTCCGATGACTCAATGAGCGAAGGAGAGGTTGGAAAGGTTGGTGTTGCTATCGACAGCCTCAAGGATATGGAGATTCTCTTTGAAGGGATCCCACTGGATAAAGTTTCAACCTCCATGACCATCAATGCCCCCGCCGCGGTACTTCTTGCCATGTACATTGCGGTCGCTGAAAAGCAGGGTGTCACCAGAGATAAACTCCGGGGAACAATCCAGAACGATATTTTAAAAGAGTACATCGCCAGGGGAACCTACATTTTCCCCCCTGCGCCTTCTATGAGGCTCATCAACAATATTTTCGAGTTCTGTTCAAAAGAGGTACCGAAATGGAACACCATTTCTATTTCTGGATACCACATCCGGGAAGCGGGATCTACAGCGGTCCAGGAAATTGCCTTTACCATTGCCGATGGAATTGAGTATGTCCGGAACGCCATTGGTGTCGGCCTCGATGTTGATTCTTTCGCCGGAAGGCTTTCATTCTTTTTCAACGCCCATAATGATCTCCTTGAAGAGGTCGCAAAGTACCGCGCGGCGAGAAGGATCTGGGCCAGGGTCATGAAGGAAAAATTCAACGCCAAAAAAGAAAAGTCGATGATGATGAGATTCCATACCCAGACTGGAGGATCGACCCTCACCGCTCAGCAACCGGATAATAATATTGTCAGAGTCACTATCCAGACCCTCGCGGCAGTCCTTGGAGGGACTCAGAGTCTCCATACCAATTCGCGGGATGAGGCACTTGCTCTTCCTTCCCAGGAATCGGTGATGATCGCCCTACGGACCCAGCAGATTGTAGCCAACGAATCGGGAGTAACAAGCACCATCGATCCCCTGGCCGGGTCCTATTACATTGAAGCTCTCACCGACCGCATAGCTTCCGAAGCCTGGGACTATATTGAGAAGATTGAAACCATGGGGGGGATGGTAAAAGCGATCGAAAAGGGATATGTACAGAAAGAGATCCAGGATTCCGCTTATCGGTATCAACGCGATGTTGAAGATGGAAACAGGATCGTTGTGGGTGTAAACAAGTTCACTGTTGAAGAGGAACCACCGAAAGGACTCCTGAAGGTTGATCCTTCCCTCCGGACAGTGCAGGTTGAGAAACTCGCCAGGGTGAAAGGGGAGCGGGACAATGTAGCGGTTACCGCAAGCCTTAAAGCGCTGAAGAAGGGAGCAGAAACTGAGGATGAGAACCTCATGCCCCTCATCCTTGACGCGGTAAAGAAGTACGCAACCCTGGGTGAAATCTCCGGCATCCTACGGGAGGTCTTTGGAGAATTTCAGGAATCCATAGTTTTATAATCGGAAGATGAAGAGATATGGCTAAAGCGGTACGTATACTTGTTGCAAAACCGGGCCTCGATGGTCATGACCGTGGAGCGAAATATATTGCCCGGGCCCTGAAAGACGCTGGCTATGAAGTGATCTATACCGGCATCAGGCAGACCCCTGAATCAATTGTCGTGACAGCTATTCAGGAAGATGTTGATTTTGTCGGTTTAAGCCTGCTTTCCGGCGCCCATAATGAGCTTTTCCCAAAGGTCGTTGAACTGCTTCGGGAAAAAGATGCTTCGGATATCATTGTGTTCGGCGGCGGCGTGATCCCAACGGAAGATATCCCTTTTTTAAAAGAGAAGGGTATTGAAGCGGTTTTTACACAGGGGACCCCGATAAAAGAGATTACCGATTTTATTGAAAAGCGGTTGGAAAAATAATAAGCGTAATGGACCTCGTTGATAAGGTACAATCGGGAAGTATCCGGGGAATTGCCCGGACTATTTCCCTGATCGAAAATAACTCTCCTCAAAAAGAAGATATCATCGATGAGTTGTATCCCCATACCGGCAACGCGATGGTCTGGGGGATTACCGGCCCCCCCGGAGCGGGGAAAAGCACCCTTGTTGATTGTCTCGTAAAACGGGAAAGAAAACAGGGAAGGAGGGTCGCGGTGATCGCGATAGATCCCAGCTCCCCCTACTCCGGCGGCGCCATCCTTGGAGACAGAGTGCGGATGCAGAAACACTCAACAGATGAGGGGGTTTATATCCGCTCGATGGCTTCCCGCGGACACTTGGGCGGCCTTTCTGTCGCCACCGGGGACGCGGTAAAAATTCTCGACGCCGCGGGATATGAGACGATCATTATTGAAACCATCGGTGTCGGACAGACCGAAGTGGAGATTATTGAACTCTGTGATATTGTATTGCTTGTCCTTGTACCTGGAATGGGTGATGAGATCCAGGCAATGAAAGCAGGAGTCATGGAGGTCGGAGATATCTTCGTTATCAACAAGAAAGACCGTGACGGGGCTGACCGTTTAAAAACCGAAGTTGAGTATGTTCTGGGTATTAAAAACGCTTTGACCGGGGAGAAACCAAATCCTGTGCTCCTCGCTTCTTCCAAACTCGACGAAGGAATCGATGAACTTGTTGAAGCAATCCATGATTATCTGAAAAAAGCTCAGGCAACCGGAAGATTTGAAGAAAAACGGAGAGTCAGGATAGAAAAAGAGGTCCATAAGATATTTTCTTCAAAGGTCCATGAACTTCTCAACATCCATCTTGATATTGAAAATAACCTGGGAGAATGGATCTCTTCAATCTTGAACGGGGAGACAGCTCCATATAAATTGATTAAGAGCAAACTTAATCGTTTTGTGAAGGAAAACGAGATAATATGATTAAACAGATTAACCACATAGGGATCGCGGTAAGCTCCCTCGAAAATCACATTCCCTTTTACCGGGACATCCTCGGACTTACAGCGCTTGGCACCGAAGAGGTCCCGGAGCAGAAAGTAAAGGTCGCCATGTTTCAAGTTGGGGAAGTCAAGATTGAACTTCTTGAACCAACCTCCGGAGAGAGCCCAGTCGCGAAATTTATCGAGAAAAAAGGGGAAGGGATACATCATATCGCGTATGAGACCGACGGCATCATCAAAGAAATCGAAGGTTTTCAGGGCAAGGAGATCCGGATGATCGATGAGACCCCCCGGGACGGAGCCCACGGTACAAAAATCGCGTTTATCCATCCAAAATCATCGGGAAAGGCATTGACTGAGATCTGCCAATCCAGTCACTAATAGGGATAATCCCCGGGAGTAAGGAAAACGATGGAAAAAGATTTATACAGCCATAATGAAGTCTTTGATGAAATCAGACAGTCGCCATTTACTGTTAAAGAAGCTGCCGAATATCTTGAGGTGGCTGAGATTACCTTAAGGAGATGGATTAAAGCAGGAAAAATAAGATTCAAAAGGGTGGGGAGAAACATTCTGTTTGATCCTGACGAGCTTAAAACTTCTAAAAAGAACAAGCAGGCACTGAAGAGTTGATCCGGCCCCCTGTGGCTGCAGAAGTACTTTTCTTCTTTAAACAGGGTGTTCATGTGACGAAATACTTCAGGGCATCAAAACTCCTCCTGAATGCGCTTTGTATAAAAAAATCTGCACGCCCATTAATCCGGTCGGCCCGTGCATGGATTTCAAGTGAAGGGACCTGCGCCGCTTATTATCGATATGATGGTTCATAAGCACGGTTTTCCCTTTGGATTCCATTTTCGGAATACGCAATAATGCGCAACTAATGAATAAAATATGTTGCGCTATCTTGTTCAATATCGTATATTTAAATTCTGCAAGTTTAGCTTTTTGCAAATGTCTCATTTAGACGAAGGATTCGCATGCTCTCTTTTACCCCAAGCCAAAAAATAGAAAACAGACTGAAAATTCTCCAGGGGTTGCTCGCTGAAACATATAAAGACCTGGAGGCTTTATCTCCTGATGAGACGAAATATATTCATCGTTGTGCCTTTATCAGTAATATCGGGGCCTCAACCAGAATAGAAAACGCTGTTCTAACAGACCAGGAAATCGAATGGATCGATACCACTTTGAATAACCATGGTAAGGCAACCGCTTTTGAGGAGAAGAAATCTTTTATTCTGGACAAGCTTTCAAATGATAAAGAACGAAGTGTTGAAGAGGTAGTTGGTTGCCGACAAGTGCTGACAACTGTTTATCTGCAAGCCGATGAACTTTTCCCTCTATCAGAAGTTACTATTCGTGGACTTCATCATGATTTGCTCAGATATTACCCTAAAGCATCAAGTTATGCAGGAGGATACAAGACAGCGCCGAACAGAGTTGTCTCTATCAATCACGAAACCGGAGAGAAACGTGTGGTATTAGCCCCCTCTCCTCCCGGCATTATAACGGCGACTGCCATGACGGAGCTGACCAACTGGTATAATACCACAATCCAGGACTATCCGTGGGCCATATTGGTTGCCGCTGAATTTGTATTTCGTTTTCTGGCCATCCACCCATTCCAGGATGGGAATGGGCGACTGGGACGCGCTCTTTTTATTTTGGCTTTATTCCACTCCGGCGATAAATATCTGACGAGTATTACGCCCTACATTGCTATTGATCGCCACATTGAGCAAAACCATACACTTTATTATTCCATCCTTCACCAATGTTCGGAAGGCAGGTTTAAAGCAGACCACACACAATACAAATTAGAGCCGTTAGCCTGGTTTTTCATCAATATTCTGGAATCTTCTTTAGCCGATATTGAGATTTATCGTAAGCGGTATAACGACCTGCAAAAGCTTTCGGAATCAGCATCGACTGTTTTGAACTGTTTTAGATCCAGCCCGGAAAAACGTCTGAAGGTTGGTGCTATTGTAAAAAAGACAGGCATCCCTCGCCGGACTGTACAATATGCTCTTAAGACACTTACAAAACAAGAATTACTCCAGATACTGGGACGGGGTGCCGGAAGCCGCTATCAACTTGTGTTTTGAGATAATAAGAAAGGCGCTCTCTTCAATCAACCGGTTGCTCGTTATCATACTGCAAGCATCAGAGTTCCATGCCCCGGATCATGTTCAAACCTGCAATCCATTGCCATCCGGCTCTTCATCAGACTGATCTCCACTACCTTGATGAGGGTTTCTATTCCTTCATCCTGGAGATTTTTCAGTTTTTCAAGATGATCCTTTGCCCTCAAGCCTTGAAATGTACTCGTCAAGATCGATTTTTATAAAGAAATCGGGATTAAAACTTCGCCTAAACTTGTCTTTGCCGCCTTTCCAGCAGCACCAAACTTCGAACTATAGTCCCGGTTATAAACGTGACCCCCTCTGAAATTCGGGCAAGGCTTCGAACTCAATATTAATTTGGATTTCACACTAACATGAATCAAGAGCAGACTCAGACCCCCTGTTCCCATATCTGCTTCGTGTGCAATTTTGTTCGGCCTGTCTTTTTTAGCTCTGGTTAAATTTCAGATATATATCCCTTAAGAATTCAAACTCTCTTTCTCCATAAATGTTGCAAATTTGATCAGCAATTTGTTTTTCTTTATTTGCATATAGTTTTTCTACAATTGACTCAATATGCTTTTTGTCATAATCAGGCGTGAAAGATTCCAGCATTTTCAGATAAGCTTTTCCCACAAAAGCCAGACTGTCTTTATCATCAAATTTATTAAGATACTCGATAAAAAATGATGAATTGTAATCAATATGCACAAAGTTTGCACAAAGTTCGATTAAACTCCAATTTTCCACATCAATTTTTTCGAAATAAACTATAAGATGTGAAAGAGATGATATAATTAATTTTTCACTTGCTGTGATATCTTCAATATTTCTATCTTTATATTTATTAATAAAAACCCAGTAAAAGAATGTTTGAATCCTATTAATCATTATTGTATGTTTTGGATTGTTTTTGTCTAAATATTTATGTTCACGCCAAAACAAATCTACAATTGTTTTTATGTCACGCTCATTCCATTTTTGTAGTATTTTTATAAACATACTATCTGTATTGTCAATTTTTTCATGACCTCTCAAGTAGCTAATAGCTATATGTTCGACAACAGCTTCCTTGCGATGTTCATCTTTAAATGAGTATTCTAAACTTCGCCGATAATGATGCGCCATTAATAGGTACAGATTATCATAAACTTGAGGAATCGAGGGAATCGAGAGATAACCCTGCATAAATGCTTCCCAAATCCTATTATGTTTTATCTCTTCAAAGCTTTTTATTTTAGATTCTGTCCATTCTTTATCTAAATAATAAAAGTTTGGGATAAATCGCCCGAAAATTGTAAAGACTTCTACAATTCCTCTTTTGATTAATTCTTCAAATTTTATCTTATATTCTATCTCCCATTTAGTTGTTTTATCTGTGTCTTTTTCGATAGTTAACTTTATTTTTCTAAGGCTTAGCGAAAGAAGTGCGCTAATATTTTTTCCAAATGGAGTATTAAGCATATATGTGACATAATCCGTAGTATCTTCGGTTTCGTATTTTAATCTATCTATTATTAATCTATCTATTATCATTAAGAGTACTTTTTGTATTTTACTAAGTAATTCTTCATTTAAAATGACTCTTTCTGAATCTGCAATTTCTTGAATCAACTCACCAACTTCGCCTACAACCCATTGACAATCTGCATTTGATAGCCATTCACTACGATCTACAATATATTTATCATTCCAAAAGCTTTCCCTATCTATATATGAATGTAGAAAATTAAAGACCTTATTCCAATCTAACTCACTTTTTTCTTTCAACAAATTCCTTAATGCTGAAATGATTTCGTAAATATAAATATATCCAACTTCATCCAACAAATTTAAATTGCCTAAAAATTTTTCAGGATTAGATTGGAATATGTCTTTAAAGATGTGCGCTAAAGCACCTACGGTAGGGCCATCGAAATTATTTTTTTGCTTAAAAGTTTTTATTATATCAACTATTTTATCGGGTGATAACTTTTCAAGCTCCTCTTTTGAGTAAGGAGACGGTCCTGGTCCCCATCTGGTTATTATTTCTGTTTTATATTTAAATTTTTCTTTTGGTACATTGATGATTTTTCTCTGTTCATTATAGAGCTTTTTAAATTCAGAATCGCTCTCCAATAACGCATACCATTTTTGTTTCCAATAAGCAGAATATTCCTTCTTTTTTTCTTCGTCAGCAGTGGCATACTTATGATATGGGCCGTTCTCAATTATTTTTTTTATTATTTGCTTGTCTGTACTATCGAATTTATCACAATTAATTTTTATTAACTCGCTAAGTTCTGGCTCGAAATTTGGACTGTCAAAATATTTTGCTGCCTCCTTATCTTTTAAAGTGCTTCTAAAAATATCTTTGTAATCATCCCAGTAATTACCTATTATATACAAACCAAGTCTTTTGAAAATTGGATAAAGGTATAGATCGCTTAAAAGCTTTAAAATAATCTTACGGGTTGATTCAATATTCATATTTGCTTTTGATAGTAATATTTTCTTTAAAATAGTTATCAAAGTAATATCAGCATCTTTTTCTCCGACCTTTGGATCATCGTATAAAGAATTTATTCCTATATATGAATAATCGTTAAACAGAGACAAATATGAATCTTTTAAATGTTCACCAATTTTCTTAATTAATAATTCTGATATGTACTGGCTTCCCAAATAGTTAATTACACTTGCACTAAAGTCATGCTCATTTTTGCAATGTTCAATTTTAAACTCTAAAGAAATTTCTTTAATTTTTTTATCTAAAGTATCTAAATCATCATTCTTATCGTTTTCAATTTCACACAGATAGATTTTAAATTTCGTACTTTCTATCATTTGAATGAATATTCTATAGTTTTTGTTTTGTACCTTGATATCAAAATGTGTATTACCTCTTTCATTCTTGAATATCTCAAAAATTCTGTCTGTAATAATAAAAATAATATCATTACTACAAATTTTACCAAATTTTTGAGCTATCTTTTTAAACCCTTTTAATAACCAGTATGATTCTATTATCAGTTTTGGTTCTTCTTTTTTAAAATAGGTACGCTTTGTTACATTTGATACATCTGGCAATTTGACATCAGTTATTATTTCAACAATCTTTTCAGCTTTCTTTATGCTATCTTTTTCATCAATATCCACAAATCTTGGCAACAATTTCATGACCAAATCTGTCGCAGCAAGACTTGAGGAAAATTTTGATTCACACCAGATGCTAAATAGTTCAATAATGTCAATCGGAATTAGAGTAGCAGGTATGTTAAGAAGAACCTTGATGAATCCCCACCACAAATAATTGTCAAAAACATAATTATTTTTAGTATGGAAATCGGTAAATTCCCGCATTATTTCGAATAATTCATGAGCATATTCCTCATTATCACCAATTCCAATTTGTTCTGAAATCTTTTCAAAATAAACTAATAAAGGTTGCCAATAAGGTAGGGTGTAAGAATCTTCACGATCAGCCGGTTGCGGACCAATTTTAGCGGAAGGCTTAAACATATTTTGACATTTTAGTATATCAAACCAGAGTACGTTCCTCACTTTTTTGAAAAAATAATTATAGTATTTATCTTGTTGTATAATATCCAATATGATTTTTATTTCATTTTTCGTTGGCTTTTTCTTAGACAGAATCAAATCAATATGTTGTATATCATCAAAAAATACATCCTTATATTCAGCAACGTTCTCAGTTTGCTTAATTTGAACAATAGATTCTTTCAGTTTTTTATATCCTGCTTCACTAAACACGTCATTTGAAAAACTTGCAGCATAAATATCGCTAAATAACGGCGGTATATCAGAGGCTCTAATATCTAAAAGAATCGGCAAAATACGTATTTTTTGACTTGTCAACTGCCTCATCAAGGCAACATTAAGCTCTTTTTTTACCCAATCGCTCTCAAGTGAATTTTCTGAGAATACAATTATAAAAGCTCTACTTGACTCAATTCCTTTATTTATTTTATCAACTATTGAATTCCCTACTTTAAATTCCCGATTGTCTGTCCATATATCGAAGCTATCATTCCTTAGCCTATCCGCAAGCAATGATACAAATTTGTGATCTTGAGACGAATGCGAAATAAAAACTTTCATTTATCTATCTCCATCTCTATCTTTGTTGCCTTATTTAGCGATTCAATTACTTTTAGAATGGCCTCATGACCCAAACTATCTATTGAATATGGAACCAATGTTATATTATAATTTTTTTTTAAGGAAGTGCTTCGTATTTTTAAGTAGTCAAATTTATTTCTACAAATTGGTTCTATCCAGTAATGTTGCCTTTTTTTATTTGTTTTTGCCATTGCAATCATTATTTCCTCCTCACGTAATCCGTACCCAAAAAAAATTACTGAATAGTTATCGAATATTTGTTTTAAAAATTCCATACAAGGAGAACTGTCTGACGAATAAGCCTCTATGTATTTTTCTCTATTAAGAATCCAACTCTTTTTATAATCAATCCTTCCATGGATATAACTGATTAATTTAGGCGGGTTACTAAAAAAGGGATATATCGAAACATTTGGATCACCTATTTTTGCACAATCTTGGAAGCCTTTGTCTATATTCGTTGTAATATAAAGGCTCTTACCAGTGTTTACCTTATATAGTAATTTAAATATTTGGTCATTTGCTTTCTTTTTGTCAGAATCGAATATTGATTTTATACCGCAAATGTAAAGATCGCTATTAAGCATGTACAAATAATCGAATGTTTCAATTATGTGCTCATGTTGTTTTAAATTTTGACAAAAGCTGTAATCAAATTTTCTTTTCTTTTCTCCTCCTAAACGGTCTTTATTAGCCCAAAAATGGTCAACCATCTTTATTTTAAGTTCTTCCCATAACTTGTAACCAGCTATTTTGGAAATCCCAGCCCCAAAAAAAATGCAAGCGCCTTTTCGTAAAATATTTATTAGATGCTCATATACAGGCAAATAAAAGTTGGGGATTTTATCAAGCTGTATTTTTTTCATTAATTCCCCAATGATGTTAGAGGCATGGTTTAAGGACTATGGTCGCCCTTAAAATGAGCCAACTCAATTGTCGTATCAGCGATACGAAAATCTCTTTATCTGGAAAGACTTCGGCAAATTGAATCATCATGCGAAGATTTTTTTCATTAAAAATCACCTACCACGCCCATAGGACGTGGTTTGATGAAGACCCCTCGAAGGGGTCTAAAAGCATCGCAATTGCTGCAGATTACAATCCAATATTCAGGACGTAGCTATCAAGCTAAAAGACTATGAACATCCAACATCGAACGTCCAACGTCGAATTTTGAATAAGGTATTCTGCCAATTTATAAACTGGCGGAGCGAAGCGACTTCATCATTCGATGTTCAACGTTCGATGTTGGATGTTCGATGTTCAAAAAAACGCTTTACTCTGCCGTTCAATATTCTCGCCGGAACGGTCAAACCTTTTAGGGTCGCACCAGCAGAGCTGGTGGTTTAATTAAATGCAAATTATTGCCAAGACTATGGTGTCAAAGCTGACCAATTCGCCCCATTTTGTCTGTATGATTCTCGGTTTCCTTCAGACTCAACTCCTATTTGCGTCGTTCTCCCCGTATTCTCTTTGAATGCCAGCCGTGATAGCGAACAAGCTGGAAATTTTTATCGGGAGCGAGGTTATGGCGGCAATGAACTCTTCTGCGGTAGAGATGGAAAAGTTCTTCTTGTTTTTGCCGTGGGTCATCTTGGATCAGTAGACCACCATGCCGGTGTTGCTGTTGTAGAAAGTCAGGCAATGCCTGACTTTGCCTTTGTCCCATTTAACTCCCGGCTCTTCCAGCGAAATGTTGTTCAACAAGATAGCGGCTGTAACGCACGATCCCTTCAACATAGTCAAAGTCAAAAAGACCTCCCACGAAAAAAGTCCGATTCTTACCCTGGGCTTCTTCCCAGCGATCAAAGTAACGCTGGCGAAACTCTTTAACTCCGACATGCTTGAAGTAGAGCCAGGCGTCATAGGAATGCCAGTCATCCTGTTCGTTGATCCGCCCGCCCAGTGCACCGATGTAGCGCTCGATATTCTCACGAAGCCGCAGCTCATCCGCCGGAGTCGGTTCACTGCTGGCCAGTCGCGCATAAAAGGCCATCAATTCATTTTCCCGATGCTGTTGCGCGATGATCATCGGCTGATCAAGAGATGGAAGGGGCAAATGAAATGCAACGGGCATGGGCAGCACCAGGTCGGCGATCTCGAAACTGGCAACCGCGTAGGGAATAAACCTGGTTTTTGACTGAAACCACCGTTCCTCCTCGGTCAAATCAAGGAAACTCTCCAGCTCCTCCAGCAGAAGGGGACAGGCGACGATCAGGTAATCAAATCGGGCATGCTCCTCGGCATGGGAGACCTCGTCTCCAAGCATCTGCATCGGATGCGTGTATTTTACAAAGATTCCTTCTTCACGACGTTCGATCTTTTTAATGTCAATATTCAGGCGAATATTGAGATCCCAGGCCACCCGTTCCCAGAAACGCTGGAAGCCGTATTTGAAGCGTTGCGCAACCAGAAACGAAGGAAGCAGGCGGGCAAACGGTGCGGATGAGAACAGCATGGCCAGGAAGGTTCTGATACCCATGTACCTGAGGACATACGGCGCTGGAATTTCATCTAGGAAACCGTAGCCGAATGTGGTCACGGGAATTTCAAACAACCGGTTAAGATCCTCAAGGCCGTTGTGGTCCAGCCATTCCGCAAACGTGACACACAGAGCGGGATGCGCGTCAATGCTGGCCCAGCCCGGCCGCCGGAAGATTTTGCGGATTCGATAACGTTTCCGGAGATAGCGCAGACAGAGCCCGGTAAAGCGGCAAAATGCCGAAAGGGACGAACCGCCCATAACATAAGGCAGGAGGCCGTGGTAGCGGGCCGACTGACTCGTCTCATCATAGACAAAGGCCGTGGCTCCCTCGAATCTTTCCAGCTCGGCTCCCACGCAGCGCGCCATACGAAGAACCTCACGGTAGGCCGAGCTGACGAAGATTGCTCCCAGGTCGAATGACTGGTTATCCTCGGTTACGGAACGGCACATCCCGCCAACCCTGCCAAGTTTTTCAAACACAGTGACATTTTTGAAACCATGCCTGCTCAGGAAATGAGCGGCGGACAAGCCACCGGGCCCGGCTCCCAAAATCAGAATTCTCGCCTCGCGATCAACAGGATTCCTGCTTATCATGGGCATGCCTCCTCAGGACAAGAAACATTATAATGACAGGTGGAGAAAGGAAGTCGCCCCGCATAGCTCCAATCTCCAGAAAAACGTAATAACTATTACAAAACAGCAAGTTGAAAGTCAATGGCTTTTCGCCGTGGCTGTGAACCGTCTATGGGACATTCCTCAGTTTATAGGTTTATATCGTTAAGAAGTAACTATTGATTTTCTTTTGCGATTTTTTCACCGCCTATAGCCGTGGAGTTCACTATTTGTCTAATTTGTCGAGGTTATTCTGGTCTTTTTCGGAAATGCGGAAAGCCTTTGGGCGGAGAATATTTCGGTGCTCTCCAATTATGCCTCCAATTATGCCTTGCGCCATCTTTGCTGTTTGTGGTAATCTTTTTGGGAAAAAATTTTAAGGAAAAACCATGAGGAAATCCAAAGACATATACTACATTTCGGACGGGACCGGCATTGTGGCCAATAACCTCGGCAAGGCCCTTATCTGCCAGTTTCCCGAAATCAATTTCAATGAGGAAAAAGTAGCCGTTCACGGTTTTGAAATTGGAAAGTAGAAATTAGGGAGAGATGAAATAAATTACTTATCCCAAAAGGGAGAAAGCTCTCTCAATCGGGCAATAATAGGCGGAAGCTTTTCAATTATATAATCTATCTCCTCTTCGGTATTATATTTGCTCAGGCTGAAACGAATAGAGCCATGAGCGGCAGTAAAGGGCACACCCATTGCACGTAAGACATGCGAAGGTTCCAGTGAACCTGATGTGCATGCCGACCCCGATGAAGCACAAATGCCAAATTCATCCATCATCAAAAGAATAGCCTCGCCTTCAACAAATTCAAAGCTTATACTTGTAGTATTCGGAAGACGATTCTCTATGTCTCCGTTTACCATTGAATTCGGCACGCGTTTTAAAATTCCATTTTCAAGCTTATCTCTTAAAAGCTTTACCCTGCCGCTTTCCACCTCTAAATTATCAGCCGCCAACTCACCGGCCCTTCCAAGCCCTATAATGGAAGCAACATTTTCCGTACCTCCCCTTCGGCCATTTTCCTGATGCCCCCCTATTAAGAAAGGAAAAAATTTGGTTCCCTTGCGTATGTATAGAGCGCCTACGCCTTTGGGCGCATGAATCTTGTGGCCCGAAATCGAAAGCATGTCCACATTTACCTTGCTTACATCAACAGGAATCTTTCCAACCGCCTGGACGGCATCTGTATGAAAAATAATCCCCCTTTCCTTTATAACTGCAACGATTTCTTCTATCGGAAAAATAACTCCTGTCTCATTGTTTGCCCACATAATACTGACAACAGCCGTATCTTCACTGAGATTTTTATAAAGAAAATCAATATCCAGATTTCCCTTACTGTCAACCGGAACAAATGTCACACGATAACCCTTCTTTGAAAGATATTCGTACAAATTTTTAATGGCAGGGTGCTCAACCCGTGTGGTTATGATATGCTTCTTATCAGGGCTCGACAATATTGCTGCCTTTATTGCGGTATTGTCACTTTCAGTACCGCAACTGGTAAATACGATTTCCTCGGGTGCAGCCCTCAAAAGAGCCGCCAGTTTTGCACGTGCTTCCTTTAATTTGTAACTTACATTTCCGCCAAAGGAGTGTATACTTGAAGGATTTCCGTAGGTTTCAGTAAAGTATGGGAGCATCTCTTGAAGAACTTCAGGAGCAACCTGTGTAGTGGCATTGTTGTCAACATAAATAATTTTCATTGCTGGACCTCCTCAACTACAAGTTCAATATCGCCGCCGTCTTTTTTAAGGGTAGGCTTAATTTCACACTCAACCTTTTTATCTTCCTCGCCGAGGTAATTGGCAATTGCGCCGGCGCAGCCAAAAGTCTGGAATTTTGCATCCTTGATTTTTTTGTTTTCATCAAGTTTAAAAAAAAGTTTCAAGGCGTCACCACACGCCATGGAACCGACTTCCCCCATACCATCAGAATCTTCAATGATGCCAACGTTTCGAGGCTTAAGGAAATGATCTTTTACTTTATCAGTATATTCCCACATGGAAATCCTCCTGTGTTATAACTTTACAACGACACTTGTCATTCCGACCGAAGGGAGGAATCTTTAACTACTTGTTTTATAATAAGATTTCTCGTCGCTTCGCTCCTCGAAATGACCGCTTGGAAGCAGGAATTTTCGTTCAGGCACTATCTACAATAATAATTATGTATTTGCAAAAAAAATGATGAATACAATTTACAAAATTTCCGGTTTTTGCTTCTTGACACCGGCACCATTTTATGCCATTTGATAAAAGATATTTTCAAATTATAGTTTGGTAATTAGTCTGGCAGTAAAATAGTAAAGTTTAATTAAAAATTTGGGAGGTTTAATATGGCAGTTTATGTTTACGGGCACAAAAATCCTGATAGTGATTCTGTGTGTGCCGCTATTGCGCTTGCTGATCTGAAAAGCAAGATAGGCGTTGAGGCTGTGCCTGCTGTACAGGGCGACTTGAACCCTGAATCCATTTTTATTCTGGAAAAATTCGGTGTCAGCGCACCCGAAATCATAAGCAGCGGCGCTGGCAAGCAGGTTATCCTGGTTGATCATTCTGATCTTGCACAGAGTCTGGATGACTTAAAAGATGCTGAAATTCTGGGCATTGTTGACCATCACAAACTCGGCGATGTAACTACTACAAATCCCCTGGAATGCTGGATTTGGCCTGTTGGATGCACATGCACTGTACTAAAAGCAATGTATGGATTCTTCGGAGTTGAAATTCCCAAGAGTATAGCCGGCATTATGCTGTGCTCCATCCTGAGCGATACAGTCATTTTCAAGTCAGCTACCTGCACAGACCAGGACAAGGAAGCTGCTGATGCTCTGGCCAAAATCGCCGGCGAATCAGATTTGGCCGCACTGGGCATGGAAATGTTCAAGGTTAAGTCAGCGGTTGAAGGCACACCCGCAAGGGAACTTGTATTGCGTGATTACAAAGACTTTGATATGAGCGGCAACAAGGTGGGAATCGGCCAGCTTGAAGTAGTTGACCTGTCCATTCTGGATAGTGTCAAACCAGCCCTTGCTGACGATATCAAGGCTCTTAAGACAGAAGGCGGCAGGCATTCTGTATTCCTGCTGTTGACCGACATCATGAAAGAAGGCTCTGAAATGCTTATTGCATCTGATGATGAGTCTCTTGTCCAAAAGGCTTTTGGAACTGCTCCAGAGGGTGGAAAAGTCTGGCTGGAAGGAGTTATGAGCCGCAAAAAACAGGTTGTTCCAAATTTCGAAAAAGCCTTTGCAGGCTAGTATTTATTGTTTTTCATAAAAAAGCCCGGTTATGCATACGCATGCCGGGCTTTTTATTTTGTATTTTTGCATCGCAAATTCTACCATTTTATGTTTCCCATCTTCTCTTGACATAATATTTATATTGGCTTAGAAATCAAAATTCTTTGTAATATGAAGAAATCAAGGCAATCAACCGTGAACCTAACAACCTGAGCAGTTATAGACTTTCAGATAATTAATTTCACAAGGCCAGAAGGAGGAAGGCGTATTGGTTATACGTCAACGACTGATAACACAGTGAAATTATTTATCTGAAAGTCTATACATATTTTCTTTGAATTATGGGCAAAAAGCGTCATATTTTATATATTGTAATAGCTATTATAGCTTTAAGCGCTATATATCTCATTGTTCACAACAGGCCCGAAAAATCGCCGCATTTGAATGAATTTAAAAAAAATATCCCACATGTAAACCCACAACAATCAGATAAAAAGAAAGTTCATCTATACTTTGCTGATAAAGGCAATTCCTTTCTGATAGCTGAAGAAAGAAGCATCTCTCAATCTCCTGATCCTGCGGAATTTGGCAAAACCATAATTGAGGCTCTCATAAAAGGACCGCTTGAAGGGCTTATGCGAACAATACCTGTGGGCACAACTCTCAGCGCTTTCTATGTCACACAAGATGGAACCGCTTATATAGACTTAACAGAAGAGGTTAAAGAGCATCATCCCGGCGGAATTAAAACAGAACTTATTACAATATACTCGATAGTTAATTCATTAACTCTAAACATTTCCGGAATCAATGCCGTAAAAATACTGATCGGGGGACACGAATCCATGACTCTTGCTGGCCATATTGATCTGCGTTTCCCCCTTAAAGCCAACATGCTATTGATAAGATGATGAAAAAGAGCAATATTAACAGAATAAGAAATATCGGTATTATGGCACACATTGATGCCGGAAAGACAACCGTTACAGAGCGAGTACTTTATTATACCGGCCGATCACACAAAATCGGCGAAGTCCATAACGGTGAAGCCGTAATGGACTGGATGGCAGATGAACAGGAAAGAGGTATCACCATTACTTCTGCCGTTACTACCTGCCTCTGGAAGGATAGCGAAATCCATATCATAGACACTCCAGGGCATGTTGATTTTACAATCGAAGTGGAACGCTCTCTGAGAGTGCTTGACGGCGCCATAGGTGTTTTCTGTGCCGTCGGAGGCGTGGAGCCGCAATCGGAAACAGTCTGGAGACAGGCTGACAAATATCTTGTCCCCAAAATAGCTTTTATCAACAAGCTGGACAGAATCGGAGCTGACTTTTTCGGCACAATAAATATGATGAAAGAAAAGCTGAATGCAAATCCTCTTATTATGCAACTGCCGGTCGGAATTGAAGAAAATTTTGTGGGAATAATAGATCTGATTAAAATGAAACAGACTATCTGGGACGATGACACACTTGGAGATACATACTCAACTGAAGATATATCCAGTGAATATGTAGATAAAGCAAATGAATATCGCGAAAAGCTTATTGAAACTATAGCCGAAGTCGATGACGAAATAATGGAGGCATATCTTTCCGAATCTTCAATCACCGATGAAAGCCTTCTTAATGCTATACGAAAGGCAACGATTAATTTAAATCTGGTCCCTGTATTATGCGGAAGCGCCCTGAAAAATAAAGGAATTCAGCCTCTCCTTGATGCAATTATCCGTTTCCTTCCCAGCCCTGTGGACATTCCCCCCATTAAAGGATCACATCCCGATACCGGCAAACCGATTGAATGCCCGGCAAAAGATACTGAGCCGCTGGCAGCACTAATATTCAAGGTCTCAATGATCGAAGGAAGAAAACTCTCCTATGTCAGAATATACAGTGGAAAAATGGAAGCCGGTCACGATGTTTATAATCCTTTTCGCAAGAAAAAAGAGAAACTTGCCCGTATTCTACGAATGCATGCCAATAAAAGGGAGCGTATAGAAAAGGCTGGTGCAGGGAGCATCGTTGGGGTCATAGGATTAAAAGAATCTTCAACAGGTGAAACGCTTTGCAGCATCGATCATCCTGTATTGCTTGAAAAAATGGAATTTTATGAACCCGTAATATCTGTCGCCATAGAGCCCAAAACCCATGCCGACCAGGAAAAACTGGACCAGGTTATTAATAAATTTCTGGCGGAAGATCCAACATTGAGGCTTCGTGAAGACGAAGATACAGGGCAGAAAATTCTTTCCGGCATGGGAGAACTTCACCTGCAAGTCATAATCAGCCGGATGCAGCGTGAATTTCACACAAGCGTTAATGTAGGGAAGCCACAGGTTGTATACAGAGAAACCATAGCCAGTGAGTCTGAAGCGTCTGCTGTATTTGACAAGGAAGTCGCCGGGCATCACCTTTTTGGCGAGGTAAGATTGAAACTCAAGCCGCTGGCCAGAGGAAAGGGTAAAAAATTCAGATCAGAAATTTCCCCTGAAACAATCCCTGAAGTCTTTATTAATGCTATCGAAAAAGGAATTATGGAATCTTTGGAAAGCGGGGCATTGATGGGATATCCGGTTGTAGATGTTGAAGCAATTGTTACAGGCGGATCCTGCAAAGAATCGCTTGCCTCTGAACTAGCATATACTGTTTGTGCATCCATGGCCTGCAAAGAGGCTCTATTAAATGGAGAACCTTTTCTCCTGGATCCGATTATGTCTGTTGAAGTGTTTGTTCCGGAATCTTTCATGGGAGACGTTATCGGTGATCTTAATTCCCGGGGAGGAAAAATTGAATCTATAGAGCCTAAAACAGGATTACAGTCAATAAAAGCAAAAATCCCCCTGGCTCAGATGTTCGGTTACTCAACTTCATTAAGATCTGCAACACAGGGTCGAGGGACATTTAGTATGCAGTTTTCCCATTTTGACCGAATATAATTGACGGCTTCATAAAAAGTCCATTTTCTGCGTTGCGCTGCATCCTTCGTCATTGCGACGTAGCCATAAGTACGTCTCTTTCCTCAGGATTTGCGCGCCTTGAAACTGAAGCTTTTTACTTTGCCGTCAAAATTTATTACTGAAGGTAGAAGAAGAAATCGTAGCAAGTTGCGGGGAATTAAACCCTAAAAGAGATTAAAATTCCAGCTTCAGTTCCATCTTTGCCGTTAGTTTTGTTTTTAGTTTATTAACAAATGTCTCTTTTGATGGGATATTCGGGTTATTTCTGAATGCGTTGAATAAATCGTCAATTGTGGAAGATTCAATTTTTGTGTCAAACAGGTTATATTTACCAGATTCCTTTTTTATGTCATAAATTGTAAAAACAGTTGCATGCTCATCATGATATGCCATGCCATTGAGATTATACCGGTTCAGAAAATCCTGATAAACAGGTTCCTGTACAACCCAGAATATCTTATGACCCCAGTTCTCCATGACTATGCCTTTATTAAGAATTTGTGTAAATGAGCGCTTCCAGATGTCAGCCAGGTTCAGCCCAAATCCATAGCTTTTACCTTCGACATCTTCTCCTTTCATACAATCTTTGAGCCCCTGAATTAATTGGCCTGTACCAGTAGTTTGCCCTGTTTGAAATTCAATAATAACAAAATCTTCAATATCGCTGCTGAATGGTTTATGCTTTACCATCACATAGTCGAAAGTGCCGGTATGGGGCAAACCGATTTCACTGAAAACAACAAGGTCATTCCGTGTCTTAAAATAGTGA
>JAJSZT010000033.1 GCA_030272815.1 Deltaproteobacteria bacterium | reverse complement strand
AAACAACGATATTAAAAAATAGTCATGAATCATTTGCTCTCAACTATGAGAGTAACAGGACCGTCATTAATCAATGATACATCCATCATGGCGCGAAACTGACCAGTTTCGACAGAAATGCCTTTGTCTCTGACCTTTTTGACAAAATATTCATAAAGTTCATTAGCCTTTTCAGGGCCGGCGGCATTCACAAATGACGGGCGCCTTCCTTTTTTGCAATCACCAAGCAGGGTAAATTGAGACACAACAAGCATCTCACCACCGGTTTCAAGCAAAGAACGATTCATCTTGCTATTTTCATCTTCAAATATTCTTAAATAAATAATTTTTTCCGCAAGGTACTCAGCTTCATTTATCCCGTCATCCCCAGCAACTCCCAGAAGCACCAGAAGACCTATGCCGATTTTTCCAACAATTCCATTATTAACTGATACAGAACTTTCTTTTACCCTTTGTATTACTGCACGCATGATCAAATGTAATGAATATCCGGATTATCTCAATGTCATTAACTTAATGGCCGTTTCCTGTATATTCTCTTGCGATTTAATATAAATAATGATAAATAATTAATATGAAAATAGCAATTCCCAAAGAAGCCATAACACAAATAATGACAGATTATAGTTGTTCTGAAGAAGAAGCAGCCAAAGCGTATCTTGATGCTGACGACAGAGCTAAAGAGGCATTCAATTCTATTCTTGCAGAACGCTTTGGTGCAAGAAAACAAACTCCAGAGTCTTTGGCGCCTAAAATTTATACTCCTAAAGAAATTAAAAGCCATTTAGATAAGTATGTCATTGGACAGGAAGAGTATAAAAAAAGACTCGCAATTGCCGCTGCATATCATTTTGCTATGATAAAACATCTTAGCGAGCATCCGGATGATTTGACGGTAAAAAGATTTCGAAAGAAAAATACCATTACAGCCGGACCTTCAGGGAGTGGAAAGACTTACAGTGTGGAGGTCTTAGGTGATCTTTTGCAGGTTCCAACACTTATAATTGATGCTACCGATTATACAGAGGCCGGCTATGTCGGTAAAACCGCCGATGATATGATACGAGAATTGATTGATTTGGCACCGGGATATAATCGAGAAGAACAGACTCGTTTCATAAGTACTTACGGTGGCTTGATATGTATTGATGAAATTGACAAAAAAGCAAAAGATGGTGCATCAGTTGGGCATGATATTTCCAGGGAAGGATTTCAAAGGTCGGTCCTTAAACTAATAGAAAGAAAATCGGTATCAATAAACAATCCATATTCTGCTGCTTCTCAAATTCAAGAAGTAATAGACAGGCAAAAAGGTAAAAAGGCTGCAAAACAAGAGAGCATGATAAGTACTGAAAACATACTGTTTATATTGGGAGGCTCTTTTGAACGACTAGGAGATAACCTGGAATCTATTGTGAAGAAGCGTTTGCAGCACAAGGGGAGAGTACTTGAAAATGGAAGTATTGAGATTAAGGGGTTTGCTAAAGACGAGAAAAAGAGTGATAAAGGTAAATTGCAAAGCTACTATAAGGAAGCAGAGGCAGATGATTTTATTGAGTTCGGACTTTTACCCGAATTGATCGGCAGGTCTCCAATAAGAACCTTTGTCAATCTGTTGTCCAAAAATGATTTGATTCGCATTATGCAGGAAACCGAAGATTCAATTCTCAATCAATATGAGCTGGAATTTAAGTTGTTCAATATTGATCTGGAATTTACGCCTGAGGCGGTTGAATATATAGCGGAAAAGGCGGAAAATAAAAAGACAGGCGCCCGCGCTCTGGTAAGTGTATGGGAAAACATCTTAACGGATTTCCAATTTGAGCTTCCAGGTACAAATTTTTCAAAATTAGAGGTTACTAAGAAGTTATGTGAAAGACCAAAAGATGAACTGTTAAAAATGCTGGAAAGGTCTCCATTTGCGGATTTTGTTGAGAATTTTAAAAAAGAATACGGAGTTGAACTTATTTTGGACGAAGATATTCAGAGTTATATAGAACAATATGCACATCAGAAGAACGTGCAGATATCCGAGACACTTAAAAAATTATTCTTCGGTGCATCAGCATTAAATTATATGGGCATCAGGGAGCCATATAAAGTTACCAGAGAAATGGTACAGGATGAAAAATATTTTGATAAGCTGTTTGCTCGCTGGTATGAAGATCAAAAGAAAAAATTAAATGTTTCTTCCGTATCTTCCCGCCAGCCATCCCACATATAAGCATCTTCACGACCCTGCCCAATTACCCTGAATGCATATCGAACCTGCTTTTCATCTGCCAGAGTCTGTCTGGTTTTTCAAGGCTGTAGACTTTCAGTGAACCCTACGAGTATCAAATTAATGATAGAAAAAGAAACAAAACCTGTCCCCAATATTTTAGCTCCTGCCGGGAATAAAGACTCATTTTTAGCTGCTCTTGCAGCAGGGGCGGATGCTATATATTGCGGTCTTAAAATATTATCCGCTAGAATGGAGGCAAAAAATTTTTCTATTGAAGAACTAATCCCTCTTATTCAGCTTGCCCATGACATGGGAACGAAAGTCTATGTAGCATTCAACTCCCTTTTAAAGCAGGATGATCTTAATATTGCGGGAAGGCTTCTTGAGCAGTTGGATAGGTTTGCTAAACCTGATGCCCTTATAATACAGGACCTGTCGCTTATAGAGTTAATCAGGCAAACAGGTTTTACTGGAGAAATCCATTTATCTACACTTGCGAATATAAGCTTTCCAATGGCTTTAAAGCTTGTCCGCAAACAACCCGGAGTCAACATGGTAGTTGTTCCAAGGGAGTTGAGTATAGATGAAATCAAGGCTATGGCTAAGGCCTGCCCAAGCGGCCTTGGCCTTGAAGTGTTTGTCCATGGGGCTCTTTGTTACGGCGTTTCAGGCAGGTGTTACTGGAGCAGTTATATGGGCGGCAAAAGCGGGCTCAGGGGCAGATGTGTTCAGCCATGCCGCAGGTTTTATACTCAGGAAAATACCATAAAAAGATTTTTTTCGTGTCAGGACTTAAGCCTCGATGTGCTTGTCAAGATTTTGTTGCCTGTCCCTGAAGTGAAGGTCTGGAAGATTGAAGGTCGCAAAAAAGGTCCACATTATGTTTATTACACAGTCAAGGCCTATCAAATGTTAAGAGATCATGGAAGCGATCCGCAGATGAAGAAAACAGCTATTCAATTGATATCGAGGGCTCTTGGCAGGGAAAGCACACATTTTAATTTTCTGTCGCAACGGCCTTATAATCCAGTAAATACAAATGGTCAAACAGCTTCCGGACTTTATATGGGAAGAATAAAAGGTCCTAAAGGGAAACCTTATTTTGTTCCAATAGAGGAGCTTTTGCCTGGCGATGTTTTGCGCATAGGATATGAAGATGATCATTGGCATAGTGTAAACAGGGTTGGCAAATACGTGCCTAAAAAGGGGCGCTTTTATCTTAAGCTGAGTTCAGGAAAAAATGTTTCGTTAGGAGCCCCTGTTTTCCTATTAGACAGACGGGAAAATGCCCTTGGAGAGATGATGGCCAAAGTTGAGGATAAGCTGTCCAAACCGCAAGAGGTTAGAGTTGATTCTTCGACATTTAATGCCGGACTTTCAAAGAGATATAACAAAAAGCAGAGGGTATTTGAAATTCATGTATTCAGAAAAATGAATAAGAAAAAATCCCATGATCAGTCTGGAATCTGGCTGTATGATGAATCCAGGGAAAAGCTTCATACAGGCTTTGCACCTGGTATCTGGTGGTGGCTTCCACCAGTTATATGGCCTGAACATGAAGAACAATATAAAAAGACCATCGAATTTATATTAAAAAAAGGCGGCCGTAATTTTGTCCTGAATATTCCATGGCAGATGGCCTTTTTTAAGGAACAAAAAAATTTAAATCTATGGGCAGGGCCATTTTGCAATATAACAAATACGCTGGCCATAAATTCCCTGGCAAATTTGGGCTTTACTGGAGTTATTGTCAGCCCGGAGCTGAGCCGAAAAGATTATTTGCAATTACCGGAGCACAGTCCCCTTCCTTTGGGTATTGTAATATCCGGCAACTGGCCTCTTAGTATCTCACGCTTTCTGGCGGAAGATGTTAAAACAGAGCATTTATTCAGCAGCCCAAAGGGAGAGCATGCCTGGGTAAAAAAATACGGATCAGAGTTCTGGGTATATCCAAATTGGGAGTTGGATCTCCGCGATAAAAAGGAAAGGCTTAAAAAAGCGGGTTACAGTCTTTTTGTACATATTATAGAACCTTTGCCCAAAGGTGTTAAGATGAAAAAAAGACCCGGGCATTGGAATTGGGACATAGGTCTTCTTTGAGTGGTCGAGTGGTTAAGTAGTCAACCACTCGACTATCTTTATTACTTTGTAACCGTTTACGGTTAACAGTTAACGGTTGATCAAAACATAAAACTCTTAACTGTAAACCGTAAACCGTAAACGGTCACATTACTTTTTCTCGTCCTTTACTTCCTCAAAATCGGCATCTACCACATCTTCATCTGTGGATGAAGAAGCCCCTGCCTGTTGTGCACTTTCAGTGCCGGTGCCTGCTTGCTGTTCTCCAGCCTGAGATGCCTGCTGATAGATGGCTTCAGCCAGTTTATGTGAAGACTGGGTTAATTCATCGCTCAACCGCTTGATCTCCGCTTCATCATCCCCTTCCATTGCTTTTTTAAGCTGGCTTATTACATCCTCAACCTTGGTCTTAGTGGCACTGTCAACCTTGTCTCCAAGGTCTTTCAAGGATTTTTCAGTTGAATAGATCAAAGCGTCGGCAGTATTGCGGGCGTCTACCAAAGATCTTTTCTTTTTGTCGTCTTCTGCATGAAGTTCCGCATCTTTTACGAGATTGTCTATTTCTTCCTTTGACAAACCGGAAGAGGCAGTAATCTGGATTGACTGTTCTTTACCTGTAGCTATATCCTTTGCAGATACGTTAACAATACCATTGGCATCTATATCAAAGCCTACTTCTATTTGAGGCACACCCCTTGGCGCTGGTGGAATCCCAACGAGTTCAAAGCGTCCAAGGGTCTTGTTGCCGCCAGCCATTTCCCTTTCTCCCTGCAGAACATGAATAGAAACCGCAGGCTGGCTATCAGCAGCGGTTGAGAAAATCTGGCTTTTTTTAGTAGGAATTGTTGTGTTCTTTTCAATTAGCTTTGTCATAATGCCGCCCAATGTCTCGATTCCAAGAGAAAGAGGCGTAACATCGAGGAGGAGAACATCCTTAACGTCTCCTTTAAGCACTCCTCCCTGAATGGCTGCGCCTATCGCAACTACTTCGTCAGGGTTAACACTTTTGTTAGGTTCTTTATCAAACAGTTTTTTAACTCTCTCCTGAACAGCCGGCATGCGAGTCATGCCGCCAACAAGTATAATCTCATCAATATCTTTTGGAGAGAGGTTTGCATCTTTAAGTGCAACCTGGCATGGTTTTTCAAGCTTGTCGAGCAAATCACTTGCAAGCGCTTCAAGTTTGGCTCTTGTCAGCTTTATATTAAGGTGCTTTGGCCCACTGGCGTCGGCGGTTATGAATGGCAGATTTACATCTGTTTCCATTGATGTGGATAGTTCCATCTTAGCTTTTTCTGCAGCTTCTTTCAGGCGCTGAAGAGCCATTTTATCGTTTCTTATATCAATACCCTGGTCTTTTTTGAATTCGTTTGCTATATAATTGATAAGTCGAAGGTCGAAATCTTCTCCACCGAGATGGGTATCACCATTTGTAGACTTTACTTCAAAGACACCTTCTCCGATTTCAAGTATGGATATATCAAATGTACCTCCACCAAGATCAAAGACGCCAATTTTTTCTTCCTTTTTTTTATCCAGACCATAAGCAAGTGATGCAGCAGTAGGTTCGTTTATAATTCTTAAAACATTCAGGCCTGCAACCCTTCCTGCGTCCTTGGTTGCCTGGCGCTGGCTGTCATTAAAATAGGCAGGCACGGTAATTACTGCGTCAGATACTGTTTCTCCGAGAAATTCCTCCGCTGTTTTCTTTATATTTGCCAGTATAAAAGACGATACTTCTGCAGGGCTATGTTGCTTCCCGCGAAGATTTATTCGTATATCACCATTGCTTGCCTGCTCAAGTTTGTAAGGAAGTATCTTAATATCATTTTGTACTTCAGGTGAAGCAAACTTCCGCCCTATAAGTCTCTTCACAGCAAAGACCGTATTCTCCGGATTTGTGATTGACTGCCTCTTTGCAATCTGGCCTACCAATCTCTCACCACTGTCTGTAACAGCAACAATAGAAGGGGTTGTACGCCCTCCCTCGGGGTTGGTTATTATTTTTGCTTCACCCCCTTCCATTATAGCCACACATGAATTTGTGGTGCCAAGATCTATTCCTATTATCTTGCCCATTGTTTTTCCTCCTTGTAATTATATATAATCTGCTTATTATTTTTTTTCTTTTGACATGGAGACTACAACCGTTGCCGGTCTTAGTAATCTTTCATTTATTATATATCCTTTTTGAAGCTCATTTATGACTGTATTGTGTGGGTGCTCATCGTTTTCCTGCTGCATAACAGCTTGATGAAAATTTGGATCAAAAGGCTTTCCCAGTGATTCAACTTGTTTTACACCAAATTTTTCAAAAATTTTAAGTAATTCTTTAAGGGTCATATCAATCCCTTCAACTAAACTATTATTTGAGCTCCCTTCATCTTTTGACGAATTTATTGCCCGTTCCATATTGTCAACAACTAAAAGCAATTCTTTAATTAAGGATTCATTTGCGAACTTTTTGAACTCAGACATTTCGCGAGCAGATCGTTTTTTGTAATTTTCGAATTCAGCAGAAACTCTTAAGAAGCGATCATATGTTTCTTTGGCCTCCTTTTCTAAGGATTTGATCTTTGTTTCCATCTCCTTTAAAGGATCAGTGGCCTTGCCTTTTTTTTCTTTGTCTAAATCTTTTTTTGTGGATATTTTATTATCTGTACCGTGCTTATCAGTTTCAGCTTTTTTTTGTATTTTCTTTTTATCGTCGGTCATCAGATAGAGTTGCTCCTATGTTATTTTCACACTTTTTTCAATGCCGAAAGTTTGAACAAAAAAATAATGCTATATGTAAGAATGTCAAGGTGTTTATTGAAAGGGCTGGTTGTATGGTTGTGCACCCTCTATCGAATCTTTTTCTGAAACATTTAAGCCAAAACTCAACCGGGATCAATCCACGACACAGACTGTATCACTTATCGCTGCTTCCTTCCGGATCTGACGAGGTTCGTGAGTGTCTGTTGCGCAGCGACCGGTCAGGATGACTCGAAAACGTCCAGGATAAAACCCTTTAGAGGGAATTCAGCCCCGCATTAAGCGGATTTCGGGAATAGGGCACCGCTAGCTCCCCGCCTAGCACAACCATTTGTATAAAATAATTCATAAAATAATTTTTTCAAGGGGGAAACAGTTATAATAATTTGAAAAAAGTTAATTATGAGTTATATTAGGTTTATATAACTTTTTATGTAACCGTTCACGGCTTGAAACTTGAAATTCGAAAGTAGAAATTAGAGAGAGATTAAAATAGAAATTGGAAATTGGGAAGAACAGTACAAAAGCATGAAGGCCAAATTTCCAATTTCCAATTTCAACGTTCAGTGAACGCTTACTTTTTTATTATGATTGATATTAGCTGATATACTTGGATATTAAGAACTGATTCATGCTATCACCACTCAAAGATTACAAAAATAAGTTGATAAAAACTGTAGAGGCAACCATTAAGGCTCACAGTATGATTGGGATAGGGGATTCAGTTCTGGTTTGTGTGTCAGGCGGGCCTGATTCTGTAGCTCTGCTTCATATTATACTCTCATTGACTCAACGGTTTTCCCTTAGAGTCGGTGTTGCTCACTTAAATCACTGTCTCAGGCAAAAAGATTCAGACGATGATGCTGAGTTTGTTGCATCTCTTGCACGCAAACTTGATTTGCCTTGTTATATTAAAAAGGAAGATGTTCGTAAATATCGACATGAAAAAAAGTTGTCTTTGGAAGAAGCAGCAAGAATTGTTCGCTACAGATTTTTTGAAAGTATCGCAGAAAAATACATGTTCAACAAGGTTGCTCTCGGTCATAATGCTGATGATAATGCAGAGCTTGTAATAATGCATTTATTGCGGGGAAGCGGTCCTGTTGGTATTTCAGGAATACCACCGGTAAGGAATGGAGAAATTATTCGTCCTTTAATAAAATTAACCAAATCTGAAATACTTGAATTCCTGGCGGTTAATGAATTAAAGTTTGTTTTAGACAAGTCTAATAATGACCAGAGATACCTTCGGAACAGAATCCGTCATCATTTAATACCACATTTAAGATCTTCTTATAATAAAAGGATAGTGGAAACTATTAACCGTTTTGCATCAATTATAAGATCTGAAGAGGAATGGATAGATGATTTAATAAAGCCCATATTCAATAAATCTGTTTTAGCTGCTGAGAATAATTCAGTTACCCTTTCAATCTCTTCAATTAATGAATTGCATATTGCGGCCCGGAGGAGAATTATAAGAAAAGCAATTGCAGAAATAAAAGGAAATTTGAGGCGCATTAACTTTTCGCACATAGATTCTGTTAGTTCCCTTTTAAATAGCGGACATGCTTTTGGCCATATTGACCTTCCAGATCGTATTTGGATTAAACGAGATGGAGATACTGTTTCCTTTTCAAGGGGAAAAAGGGTATTGCGTGACCTGGGTAAGAAATTAAGCGATGAGAATAAACCTTCATTTGAATACAGGATATTAAAACCTGAAGCCGGCTTCAAAGAAGAGATATTTCCCAGATCCTTATTAATTAAGGAACTTGGTTTAAATATTGAATTTTCTAAGATTGACATTGAAAATTTGTCAGATATCCGTTGCGCTGGACATAATGTTGCTTTTTTTGATATGGATAAACTTAGCTTCCCTTTGGTTTTAAGAAACTTTCGACCTGGTGACAGGTTTCAACCATTTGGTATGTCAGGGACACAGAAGGTAAAAAAATATTTTATTAATAATAGGGTTACAAGAGCTCAGCGCGCTAAATGTCCGATACTGCTTAGTCGTAAAAAAATAATGTGGGTTGTTGGCTACAGAATAGATGATTTTTTTAAAGTAAAACAATCAACAAGAAATATACTTAAAATGGAAGTTTCTCTTGCCTAATATGCAATTATGATTAATATGAGGGAACGCTTACCATAAATTTTTGGAGGAAATATCTTTTGAACCCATTTTATAAGAACATTGCTTTATGGCTTGTCATTACGCTGCTGATGATAATGCTTTATAATCTTTTTAATCAGCAGCAAGTGTCTGAAGCAAAGATTAGCTACACAGAATTTCTTGCAATGGTCGAGGATGAGCGAATTGAAGGAGTCGTTATTCAAGGCCAGGAACTCTTTGTAACAGATATAAACCATAATCGTTTTAAAGTGTTTGCGCCTCAGGACAGCGATCTTATCAAGATACTCAGGCAAAAGGGCGTAGCCATTAATGCAAAACCTTTATCAGAGTCACCCTGGTATGTGTCTCTTCTTGCTTCATGGCTTCCTATGATTGTACTCATAGGAATTTGGATATTTTTTATGCGCCAAATGCAGGCCGGTGGCGGCAAGGCGCTTTCATTTGGGAAGAGTCGTGCTCGTCTTCAATCAGACCAGGCTCCTAAAGTAACCTTTGATGATGTTGCCGGAATCGATGAAGCAAAGGAAGAATTGGGAGAGATTATTGATTTTCTCAGAGAACCCAAGAAGTTTACACGTCTTGGAGGACGAATACCTAAGGGGGTTCTTCTTATGGGACCGCCGGGAACAGGAAAAACTCTTTTGGCGCGAGCTATTGCCGGCGAAGCCGGGGTGCCTTTTTTTAGTATAAGCGGTTCTGATTTTGTTGAGATGTTTGTCGGAGTAGGGGCATCGCGTGTAAGAGATCTTTTTGTCCAGGGTAAAAAGAACGCTCCGTGCATTATCTTTATTGATGAGCTAGATGCCGTTGGAAGGCACAGAGGAGCCGGTCTCGGTGGAGGACATGACGAAAGAGAACAGACTTTAAATCAACTTCTGGTTGAGATGGATGGATTTGAATCAAACGAAGGCGTCATATTAATATCCGCTACAAACAGGCCTGATGTTCTTGATCCTGCTCTATTGCGTCCCGGCCGTTTTGACCGACAGGTCGTTGTTTCACTTCCGGATATTAAAGGCCGTGAAGAAATTCTTAAGGTTCACATGAAGAAAACACCAATTGCATCCGATGTGTCCCAAATTATTCTTTCAAAAGGAACACCGGGATTTTCCGGAGCCGATCTGGAAAACCTTGTCAATGAAGCTGCTCTGCTTGGCGCTAAAAGAAATAAAGACAAGGTTGATATGTCTGACTTTGAAGATGCAAAAGACAAGGTATATATGGGACTTGAGCGCAAATCTAAAGTAATAAGGGAGGAGGACAGGAAAGTAACGGCATATCACGAAGGCGGCCATGCTCTTGTATCTCGTTTCCTGCCGGGAGCTGATCCGGTTAACAAAATTACAATTATTCCAAGGGGACGTGCTGCAGGTATTACCTGGTTTTTACCAGAAGAGAGAGATTTTAAATTTAAGGATCAGTTGGAAAACGAGTTGACCGTTTCCTTTGGAGGAAGAGTTGCAGAAGAGGTTGTTTTTAACCGTATAAGCACAGGGGCAGCCAACGATATCAAACAGGCGACAGATATTGCCCGGCAAATGGTGCGGTCATGGGGCATGAGTGAAGAGCTGGGACCGCTTTCTTATAGCAAGGGTGAAGAACAGATTTTTCTTGGTCGTGAAATATCACACCCAAGAGATTATTCCGAAGAAACAGCCAGAAAAATTGATGAAGAAGTAACTATTCTGATAAAGAATTCATACAAACGCTCAAAGAAAATTCTGAACGAGAATATAGATATCCTCCATAAATTGGCAGAACTTCTGCTTGAAAAGGAAACTGTCAAAGGAGATGAGCTTGATGATCTAATTCGTTCCATGAGACCGGACATTGAGCTTTCATAATACGGGTTCAGAGGTTCAGGGCTCAAGGTTAGAGAGCGATGAAGATTGAATGGTTATAAATCATATAAACTTTCATGGGGTTCTCACAGCCTTTTGCTTGGTAATCGTACGTGTATTATGGGCATTTTAAATGTGACCCCTGATTCTTTTTCAGATGGAGGGCTTTTTTTTTCATGTGATGCAGCGGTGGCTCACGGCGAAAAACTGACTGAGGCCGGCGCTGATATAATTGACATAGGAGGCGAATCCACACGGCCGTTTTCCGAGCCCGTATCTATTGAAGAGGAAGGCCGGCGTGTTTTGCCGGTTATTGAAAAACTTGCGAAACGTGTTTCAATTCCTATCTCAATTGATACAACAAAGGCAAGTATAGCGAGAGAGGCTATTGAATCCGGTGCCTCTATTATCAACGATATAAGCGCCATGTACAGTGACCTTGATATGATGGGCATTGCAGCAAAATATGGAGTTCCGGTAGTAATTATGCACATGAAGGGCGCTCCAAAAACAATGCAGGTTTCTCCTTACTATGACCATCTTATAAAAGAGATTAAAGAATTTTTTGAGAAAGCAATTGACAGAGCTGAAAAAAACGGAATTGCAAGGTCTAAAATAATAATAGATCCTGGAATTGGGTTCGGCAAAACAGTCGAACATAATCTTCTTATAATTAAGTATCTAGATAAATTTAAAACTCTGAATAATCCTATTTTGATAGGGCCTTCAAGAAAATCATTTATTCGAAATATTCTTGAGGGCAGTCACGACGGTGATACCAGGCTTGAAATGCCGGAGCTTGAAACAGGAACTCAGGCAGCGATTGCCGCTGCGGTTTTAAAAGGCGCTCACATTGTAAGGGTTCATGACGTTGCTAAGGCACGTTCGACATTGGAACTAATTGATTCAATTAGAAGCGTTCGCTATGACAAATCATAAATTTTTGTCTATTTTTCGTCACAGAATCGTTAAATGGGTTATTCTGTGTTTTTTTTTAGTTAGTTGTTTTTTTTTACTATGGCATGACTCATCTTTTCATGAAACAGATATATTCATCCCAATAGATCTTGGTAAAATCCCTGACGGGTTATCAATAACCGACCCTCCATTAAAAGGAATAGAAGTACGTATCAGGTGCCCTGAATCATTGGTTAAAACTCTTTCTAAAATCAAGTCGCGATATTTGCTTGATCTTTCTGATATAAATGAAGGAGTCAACAATATTCCAATAAGAAAGGATGGTATTAAACTTCCCAGTGGAATCTCTATTATAAATATAACTCCGTCCTTTTTGATTGTAAAAGTTGAAAAAGAGCTTAAAAAAGAGTTGCCGGTTATAGTTTCTTTTTCAGGCAAACCGGCTCCTGGTTTTTTTACATATGCGGTTACCAGGCCATCCTCAGTAATGTTGAAAGGTCCTGAAAATATTCTTGGACCAATTGAAAAGATATTTACAAAGCCTATTGATGTTAACGGGCTGTCAGAATCCTTTAAAAAGGAGATAGCGCTTGATCTGCCTGAATGTCTTGATATTATTTCTTTTTCAGGAATCATTCTCGCCGAAGTATTTATTGAAGAACAAATTGTGGCGAGAGAATTTAAAAATATTCCTGTTAAAGGGAAAAATTCTACTTACACATTCAGCATTACACCTCCTGTTATAGATATTGAAATAAAAGGCCCTGTTAATGTACTTGAAAAGTTTTATCAAGAGAATGGATTGGAAGTCTGCGTAGATCTTAAAGGATTAAAACCGGGTGTTTATGTCAGACATGCGTCAATAATTTTGCCAGTTAAAACTATCCTTGTATGGGTAAAACCAGAAATATTTACAGTAAAAATAAAGTAACTACCCAGGTTCACGGATTACGGGTTTACGGCTTCAAGGGTTCAAGGATAGAAAGACCTGCCTGCCGACGGCAGACAAGTAAATATTTACGCAGGCGGGGATGAAAATTGAATGTTTTGAAAATATTGAGATAACCAACCCTGAACCGTGAACCGTGAACCAACAACATAGGTAGTTATAATGCTTCTCGTTATAGATGTTGGAAATACAAACACCGTAATTGGTATTTACAATGGCAAGGAACTGGTAAAAGACTGGAGAATAAGAACTGTAAATACAATAACGGAAGATGAATTCAATATTATCGCAGTCAATCTTTTTACGGGAAGTGATATAAAATCTAAAGATATCAGCAGCATTGTCATTTCCTGCGTTGTTCCGCCTTTGGTAAGCGTTCTTGATTCTTTCTGCCGTAAATACTTAGGGCAGCATCCATTATGGGTAGATGCCAAGTCTGTCAATATCATGCCGATACTTTACAATAATCCTGATGAGGTGGGGGCAGACAGAATTGCCAATTCAGTTGCTGCATTTGAAAAGTATAAAACCAGCCTGATTGTAGTTGATTTTGGTACAGCAACAACCTTTGATGCAGTTTCAGAAGATGGTGAATACCTGGGTGGAGCAATATGCCCCGGAATCATGATTTCCGTTGAAGCCCTTTTCTTAAAGGCATCCAAACTTCCAAGGGTTGAGATATTTTCTCACCCGGAAAAAATTATAGGTAAAGATACGGCAAGCAGCATAAGGTCTGGTATTATTTATGGATATGCAGGTCTTGTGGATGGAATAGTAAGGCGAATGAAGATTGAAATGGGCACTGCTCCCAAGGTGATTGCCACAGGGGGGGTATCAGATCTTATGGCTGATGTTTGTGACAGCATAGAAGAAGTTGAACCCTCACTGACTCTTGAAGGGCTGCGCATTATATACGAAAAAATTGGGAAAGGTAAAAATAATTGTAAGCGTTCACGGAACGTTGAAATTAGAAATTAGAAATTAGAAATTAGAAATTAGAAATTGGAAATTGGAAATTGGAAATTGGAAATTGGAAATTGGAAATTTGGCCCTCATGCTTTTGTACTGTTCTTCCCAATTTCCAATTTCTATTTTAATCTTTCCCAAATTTCTACTTTCCAATTTCAAGTTTCAAGCCGTGAACGGCTACAAATAATTAAAGCCTGCCGATTTTTGTAAGCAATTCCTTAAAGACCTGATAAAATATTGTATTATCAGTAATACCGCTCTTTAGTATTTTTTCTATTTCCTCGATATTATTTAGATTTACAACTATGTTAACGCTTTCGTGAAATGCCGCCATATTATCCATTGTTCGGAACCGGTCAGTTATAAGGGCTACGAAAATATTACGACGTACGTCCATAGACAACTGTTTCAGATACTTAAGTACATTATTTTCATCAGGATTATGGGCATCAAATTTTTCGTTGAGAACCACCACATCGAAAACATGAAAGCGCATTTGTTTAAGGGCATCTAATGCTGACTGGGCTTTTGTGGTATGATATCCCATATTTTTTAGTGCTAGTTTGATTTTGGGCAGGATGGCTGGATTTGTTTCACATAATAGAGCTGTTTCAACTCCCTCTTCCACAAAATCAAAGGGTTTTTCCGAAGCGTCGTACGCTCCGGAGACAACTTCATCAAAAATAGTTTTTTCTGTTTCGGTTCCTGTCTTTGGTTTTGATGAATCGATTTTAGATCGAGTATCTATTGAGATTTTGTTTTTACAGTTGGGACAGGCAAGAGAAAAAATCTGTTCCTTTGGCAGTTTTTCATCGGGAATTTTGAACTTGCCCTGGCATTGTTTACATACGATGTTCATTATAGTCTCCTAAAATGCCTTGTCGGACTTGCTGTAATCAGCATCTACTTCAAGGTCTTCGATATCAGTTGTAGCCTCGCCGCGGGCGCTTTTTATTGAATCCATTCCTCTGCCTACAATACCTCTGCGGGAAGCGTATGCCAGAGCAGTTTCCTCAGTTATTAAGCCCTGTTCAAATAAGCCTATAATATAATCGTCGAAAGTGGTCATGCCAAATGTGTTGCCCGCACTTATGATTTCATAAAAAGTTTTATCTTCGGATTCTCCATGTAAAATTGTTTCCTTAACCCTGAGATTTGTACCCATAATTTCAAATGCAGCTACACGTCCTCCCCCTACTTTTGGAAGTAGTCTCTGGCATACGATCCAGCGGACTGTATCGGCCAGCCTGATACGCATCTGATTTTCTTCTTCTGTATTAAACATACCGAGTATTCTGTTGACTGTCTGTCCGGAGTCTATGGTGTGAAGCGTGCTTAAAACCAGGTGGCCTGTCTCAGCCGCACTAAGCCCAATTTCAACGGTCTCTCTGTCTCGCATTTCACCAACAAAAATGACTTTTGGCGCTTGCCTGAGCGCAGCCCGAAGACCATTGGCAAATGTGTCGAAATCAGTTCCCATCTCCCTTTGGTTGAACGTGGCTTTCTTATGTGGATGCTGGAACTCAACAGGGTCTTCAAGGGTTACTACATGGACCGATTTGCTCTCGTTTATTTCATTGAGAAGTGCCGCAAGAGAGGTCGTTTTCCCAGTACCTGTAGCACCGGTAACCAGTATAATTCCATTCTTTTCCTCAGCCATTTTGTGGAATGCATCAGGGAGTTCCAGTTCTTCACAAGTCGGAATTTTAGTTTCGAGTTTTCTTAATACAATAGAGTAATTACCCTGCTGGGAAAAAATGTTTACCCTGAAACGTGCTTTGCCGGGCAACTCATATGACAAATCACAAGAGCCTTCAGATATAAGGTTATCAACAAGACGTCGCTCCTGGTTAAGCAGGTTAAGGGCAAATATTTCAGCCTGGAAGGGCGTAATTGTATTAATCGGAGGAGTAAGCTCTACCTCGGTGAGCAGTCCAAAGCGTTCGACTTGAAATGGTTTGCCTACAGTAATATTCAGATCGGAAACATTATCGTATGCATCAAGCATTTTTGTAAGTATATGATCAATTTCCTGCTTTTTCATGAAATAACCTATCCTAAGATTATACGTAACGGTTCACGGTTCACAATTTTTTAAATGAATTTTTTAATGATTATGGGACCTCTTCCTTTTATGTTTTGATCAACCGTTAACTGTAAACTGTTAACCGTGAACAGTCACAATTATGCTTCGGTAAAATCCGTTGGGGGGTTCTTCAAAAGTGGCCTGAATTTTGACTTATCATTAGCTTTGGCGTAAGCCTCATCAGGACTTATCATCCTTTTGGTGCACATTTCCATTATAGCGTCATCTAAAAGCTGCATGCCGTATTTCTTTCCTGTCTGAACCATTGAAGGAATCTGATAGGTTTTTGCTTCTCTTATCAGATTTCTAACCGCAGGAGTTGCAATTAAAATTTCAAGAGCAGCACAGCGCCCGCCTTTATCGATACGTCGGAACAAAACCTGGGCTATTATAGCTCTGATACCATCGGAAAGCGTTGAGCGGACCTGGGCCTGTTCACTAGAAGGAAAAACTTCTATAATACGATCAACTGTTTTTGCCGCACTGGAAGTGTGCAATGTGCCGAAAACAAGATGTCCGGTGGAAGCGGCTTCTATGGCGAGCGATATGGTTTCAAGGTCTCGCATTTCACCTACAAGGATAATGTCCGGGTCCTCGCGAAGCGCACCACGTAGTGCTGCGCTGAATGATTTGGTATGAAGGCCGACTTCTCTGTGATTGACAATGCAGCTTTGACTTTGATGGACGAACTCGATGGGGTCTTCAATTGTAATGATATGATCCTTGCGGTTTTTGTTTGCCACATCGATTATTGAGGCAAGTGTAGTTGATTTTCCGCTTCCGGTAGGGCCTGTCACAACAACAAGGCCTCTCGGGAGCAGGGCCAGTTTAGGTATAACTGGTGGCAGCCCCAGTTGTTCAGCAGTTAATATTGTACTTGGAATTTCCCTGAAAACGGCTGCTACGCCATTTTTCTGCATAAAAAAATTTGCTCTATACCTGGCAAGTCCCGGTATTTCATAACCAAAATCCACATCCCCTGTTTCTTCGAATACCTTGACTTTATCTTCCGGTGCAATTTCATAGAGCATGCCTTTTAGCCCATCATCATCAAGGACATGATATTTAACCCTTTCCATTTCTCCATTTATCCTGAGAGCCGGCGGTTGTCCTGAAACAAGATGAAGATCTGAAGCCTTCTGCTCATTCATCAACTTGAAAAATGCATCTATTTTTGCCATTTGCTACTCCAGTTTATGAAAAAGAGTTATAGCAATAAAATTCTATTTTAGATTTGTTGTAACTACTCAGTGGATAGGATGAAGGCTGAAGCTCCCTAACTGCCTTCCACCTTCAGTCTATGCACCTGAATAGTTACGTTTTTTTAGTAATTTCAATTTAGAGTCTTCTTCATCCGATGTTTCCATACTCTCTTTTCCTATTTCAAGAAGTTTTGAATGAGCTTCTATTATGGAGCCGATTTGAACTTCGATTTGCATGCGCTGTCTTTTAAGTTCAGCTATATCTTCATGCAACTGCGCCAGCCTGCTATGTGCTCTGTTGAGTATTTTTTCCGCTCTGACTTCTGCCTCAGCTATGACTAATTCAGCTGATTTTCGAGCATTTTTCTTCATCTGCTCAAGAACTTTCTGAGAATTAAGCATAGCGCGCTTAAAGGTTTCTTCGCGTTCCTTGTATCCCTGGCTTTCAAGCTTTAGCCTTCTAATTTCCTCATGCAGGCTCTCGTTTTCCTGCTGCGATGAACCAAAAGAATCGGCAATTTGTTCAAGGAATTTATCTACCTCACGGATATCAAATCCTCTAAATCTAACCTTGAACTGCTGTTGTTGAATATCAAGTGCTGTAGTTTTCATTATATCCCACCTATATTATAATAAATTAGCAGACAGTCTTATTAAGCTGCTTACAACAAAGGTTCGTAAGAAGATCACTCCGAGCAAGACAATAATTGGAGAGAAATCAATACCTCCGAAACTAACTGGTATGAATGCTCGAACGCGATATAAAGCAGGTTCTGTAACATTATGGATAAAACGAACAATAGGATTGAAGGGATCCGGATTGACCCAGGAGAGCACTGCTCTTGCTATAACAATCCACATGAACAGAAGTAAAACAAGGTCAAGAACCTTTGCGATCGCCATTAACAGATACCCAATTACATACATAAATATAAAAGCCTTTCATTTAATTTGCTAAGTTATCAAAAAAATATATAGAAAATCAAATATATTCTTAAAGATTAAGTCAAGAAATATCAAGCAAAATCATTGACACATCAAAGGTGCAGT
This sequence comes from Deltaproteobacteria bacterium, assembly GCA_030272815.1. Lineage (GTDB taxonomy): Bacteria > Desulfobacterota > Desulfobacteria > Desulfobacterales > ETH-SRB1 > B13-G4. The sequence goes on along the minus strand of JAJSZT010000033.1, from coordinate 16,884 downwards.
CGTAAAAAAGTATAAGTGAAGCACATTACGATAGACAATATTACCTAAGTTGAGCGATTTTTTGCGAAGAAATGTGCTAAGATTTTGATGCAGCAAGGTTTGCGAAAATCGTAGGCATACCAATGGATATGTCGAGACTTTTCGCAAGTCCTTGATGCGCAAGAGATTGGTGCAAGTCGAGTAAAAAATCGCACAATTTAGGTATTAAGGAGGCAGTGTGTCGAAAATTAACAAGAAAATTGGTTTTATTGGTGCTGGAAACATGGGAGAAGCTTTCGTGGGTGCTCTTATCCAGACCGGAATTTTTTCTCAGTCAATGATTTATGCTAGTGATATCAGTGAAAAGCGGCTCGATATTCTTAATAAGACTTATGGTATTTCTGTAATGCAAAATAATTTTAAAGTTTTTTCGGAATGCGAAATTATAGTTATTGCAGTAAAACCTCAACATATATATCAGGTTCTCTCACAAATTTCAGAGCATGAAGGCTACCAGATATCTAATCGAAAGATAGTTATTTCTATTGCAGCAGGAATTCCTTTGCGTAAAATTGAAAATTTACTTTACAATTCTCTTGATAATGAGTCTAGAGAAAAATTGCCGATAATAAGAGTAATGCCAAACACGCCGGCCCTGGTCCTGGCAGGAATGTCCGGAATGAGCGCCAACAAGTATACCAAAGCAGAAGATTTAAACACAATAAAGATAATTCTGGAGGCCATAGGCAAAGTGATTGAATTTAAAGAAGAAGATCTGGATGCAGTTACCGCTCTTTCCGGATCTGGGCCCGCATATGTTTTTTATATTGCTGAAGCTATGATAGAGGGAGGTATCAAAGTCGGACTGGAGCCGGATAAGGCCGCCATGCTGACAGTTGCAACTATACAGGGTGCCCTTAAACTCATGGAAGAAAGCAATGAATCTCCTGAAATTTTGCGCCGGAAGGTGACTTCTCCCGGAGGAACTACTGAAGCGGCTTTCAAGGTTTTGGAGAAAAACAGAGTTAAACAAAATGTAATAGAGGCTATAAAGGCAGCCGCAAGGCGCTCAAAAGAGTTAAGCCGGTAGTATAAGGTAGATAGACTGAAGGCTGAAGGTGGAAGGCTGGCATGGAGGTTCAACCCTCGGTCTTCAGCCAAATGGCCTATTAATCAGCTAAGTTTGTCAAAGCGCATAGGCTTTTCGTACAACCGGGATTCATCCCTGATTGAACCAAAGATCGTCGAAACCGAAAAGGTCTTAAATAGCTTAATTCGAGAGTTGCGAGATGATTGATATACTTCAGTCTTCAGCCTTCAGTCTATCCACCTGAGGAACAACTATGTTTGTTGAGACGATAACATATCCAGCAGCTTTTTTTGCAGGACTTCTTTCTTTTTTTTCTCCTTGTATCCTGCCAATTATCCCATCGTATTTTACTTTTATAACGGGTTTTTCCATAGAAGAGTTGACTACGGACTGTAATACAGAAATTAGAAGAAAAGTATTTTTATCTACTGTATCATATGTTTTAGGTTTCTCTTTTGTTTTTGTGCTTATGGGAGCTTCGGCGTCATTGCTTGGAAATATCATATACAAGTATAGTAATTTTATAAGAATAACGGGTGGTATTTTAATAATCATATTTGGGATGCATTTAACCGGCTTAATCCGCATCCGTCATCTTTATCATGACAAACGGATTCACATAGTTAGAAAACCACTGCATTTTTTAGGGCCTTTTTTAATTGGCATGGCTTTTGCCGCGGGCTGGAGCCCTTGTATAGGTCCTTTATTAGGCTCAATACTTGTTCTTGCCAGCAATCAGGAGAATGTATGGCAGGGAGTTATGCTTCTTGTAATATATTCTGCAGGACTGGCAATGCCTTTTGTTTTGGTGTCTATATTTGTTAATTTTATGCTTAAATTTATCAAAAAAGCATCTAAGGTTTTGAATTATGTAAATATTTTTGCAGGTATTTTTCTTATTCTTATCGGCCTGTTTCTTATATCAAACAAAATGTATTTATTAACTTTTTTTGGATAAATATACGGCATCTTTCATTCACCAGTTCACACTTTTTTCGAAAAAGCGTGTATTATCGAATTGAATGCCGATGTCGAAACTGGAAACTGGAAATTTGAAATTAGGTAACGCATCTACATCTTTGTATTTTTCCAATTTATAGTTTCTATTTTCAAATTTCACTGCCAAAATACAAGATCAACAAAGTGTAAACTACTTTTGACTTGTCGTGAAGGATGCCAAATATACGATGAAAAATATATTTAAATACGCTTGTTTTTTAACAGTAATAATTTTTATTTTATCTACGTTGTCTTGCAGTTTTGCTTCTTCAAAATTCATAAACTGGTATACATACAAACAAGGGATTGAGCTGAGCAAAAAAGAGGAGAAAAAGATATTTTTATACTTTTATGCTGACAGGTGCACTTACTGCAAAAAAATGGAGAAAGAAACGTTCAATGATTATTCAGTTGCTTCCTATATAAATGACAACTTTATTCCCATAAAGGTAAACTCTGACAGAGAGGTTAAGATAGGGTTAGATTTTGGTGTAAGAGGGTTGCCATCTACCTGGTTTATTGCAGAAAATGGAGAAAGAATTAGCAGCTTGCCTGGTTACATACCTCCTAAAAGGTTGCTTGATATTCTTAAATATATAAATACAGATAGTTTTAAAGAGATGGCCTTTAGAAAATTTATGGGAAATATGTAACTGCTTTGACTTTTACAATGAGTTATGGAATTTTAGGACCTTGCTTTGAGAACCAATAAAAATATCTTTTTATCAGACGTATTGAAGTAGAAACTATTACCACGGTACTCATTGCTACCAGAAGAACAGGCACCCAGATATATTCATTATATTCTGTTTTTTCAACTGCTTCTAATATGCCGGCAATGCCAAACAGAAAGACAAGCGACATGAATACAATAACTGTATAACAAGCCTTTTCAGTATCATACCACGGTAGTATTACTTTTCTGAATAATGGATTTTGGTCAAGAGGCATATTATACTCCTTTAGTGTTTCACATTAAATTAATTATAACATGCAATCCATTGATAGATCAAGATGTGGAATTAGATTATGACAAAAAAAAGATTGATGAACAGATGGTTAATCAGCTTTTTCTCCTTAAGCCTATTTCTTAGCAATATTTGGGGGTGTGCTTTGCCTGTAAAGAAGCTTTTTATAAAAGATATGTCAGAATCATTTGAAGCGGGCACCATTATTTCTGCAGAAACCGGCAAGCCAGTATCTTATGAGTGTCTTATTAATGACCTTGAAGATGTCCAGGTAATTTATGTCGGAGAAAGGCATAATGAGCCTTCACATCATGATATTCAGCTCAGATTAATAAAAGAGCTTTTTAAGTCGCATCCATATATTTCTGTAGGCATGGAAACATTTGATCGATCATACCAGCAGATTCTTTATCTTTGGTCTGATGGTGAACTGAATGAAAAAGAATTTATGGAAAAAATGCACTGGTACGCTAACTGGAGGTTTGATTTTGAATTATATAAGGACATTCTACTTTTTCTAAAAAATAACAAAATAAGAATAGTTGGTCTTAATCTCCCCTTCCATATTCCGCCAAAGATAGCCATTGGCGGAATCGAGACCCTTTCTGACGATGAAAAGAAAAACCTTCCAAAGGAAATAGACACCTCAAACGCTGCCCACAAAGCCTATTTAGAAAAAATATTCGAAGAACACAAAGTCAAAGGAAGGGAAAAATTTGAGAATTTCTATATGGCCCAATGTGTATGGGAAGAGATAATGGCTGAATCAATCTCACAAAATTTGAAGGGGAATCCAATGATAGTACTTGTTGGAAATGGTCATATTGTGCATAAATTTGGAGTTCCAGACAGAGCATTTCGCCGCACGGGAGCTTTGTTCAAAACTATTTTTCTCGCACCGGCAGGCAGTGAAGCAGAGCTTTCTTTTGCGGATTATATCTGGGTAACTTCTTCGATTAATAAGCATCATATGGGGCGGAGACCTCACGGTAAAAGATAGTGTCCGAACGAAAGCTGCGAGGCCTTCCCCTATCTCGATTTCCAGAATCTGGTAGCCAGCAATGACAAAGCCCGAGAGATCTTTGGCGGGAAGCCTTTTTGCTGGCACGAGATAGTCGCGGAATTTCACTCATACTTTTTCAAGAACCATGTTTTATCAAATTCCTTAATCTGCCCCACCATTGTTTCAGGCTTCCATATAACACGCATGGCAATATCTTTGTGTATATCTATACCTTTATACAGCTCAAGCCAAACAAAAGCAGGGATGGTATAAACTGCAACAGCAAGTTGGCTAGCCTCATTCACGAATTCATCATACTTTGTCTTATTGATAATATAAGTGCTATCAAATGTATTTTCCATCTCCATCATCTCCTTTCTTCAGTTGTAAAAAAAGTTAAGTTTAAGGTAGTCTGCCAACTATGTTCGATTCGAAATAATAAATCTCTCGAAGCTCCTCGTCAGTTATCCCGGGAAAGACTTCAAACTCGCCCTCGATGATCTCTTGCTTCTTCTCTTCAACCATCTTCTTCACATTCTCAGGAACTAAATCACTAAAGGAGGCGAGCTTTACTTCTCCTTCTGCCAATCCATACCACCAGTCCTGTCCTGGATATTCGTTCCACGTTCCGTTGATTATCTTGTCTGCTGACCTATTGGAAAATCACTGATTGCAGCCTTTACTCTATATAGAGCATCTAAATAAATTTCTTTGTCTCCATATTTGACCGCTTTTTTATACATCTTTTGCGCTATCTTCAGGTTTTCCAAATCGCCAATATTTTCATAAGCAATTCCCAGGTTGTAGAAAGCCGCTGAATTCTCCGGTTCAGTATTAAGCACATCCTTCCAGCTCTCCACACCCTTTTCCCATTCCCCGTTCTTAGCGCATTTAATCCCTTCTTTCACCTTCTTGTTACCGCCTATGCCCATCACATATTTACTGCCGTTATCGAATTCTACAATTCTGGTAATCTCAGTAGTAAAAATTTTTGCAGCAATCCTTGAGGCAACTTTATCGGAAAGCTCCTCCAGGGTTTGATTTTGCGAAGGAAGCTGACTCATCCTGCTTCCTAAATAACTTCTATATTCATTTTCTCCACCGAACTTTTTTTTATATTCTTCCGAAACCTTATCAGTAAAAATACGCTGTTTGGTTTTCAGCTTAAATATATTAAAATTTACAATAATGTTGGCCTGACGTATAACATAGGGGACTTCTTTTACAATAGTTCGTTGAATTTCCACTTCTGCTTCCTGCCCAAACACATTCTTGTCTTTCTTATATTCACCGGTACCCTCCTGTATCTTTACCTTCTCGGTATCATGAATGTCTTTTATACCGGCAGCAACTCTGCCTGAAATAACACCGTCTACATGCACCCCCTCAAAATCCGGTGAAAAGTTAATATCGTCATCAAAATGTTCAAAGCTGTTTTGATCAATATTTATAACTCGAATGTAATCAAGTTTATTATTTAAATTTTGGACCTCGATGATTTTATTATAAAGTGCTTTTCGAACCAATTCTTCGTACATACCATCAAATTTAATTATAGCCAGCGTCCTGATGTCTTGAAGGGATACTTCGGCATGTCTAATCAGAGTGATCCTGGTCTTTTGTACACAACCGAAAAAACCGCATAATGCAATCAAAGCTGTGACTAAATATACCAATGGCATATTTCGACTGTTATACATGCGTTGAATCCCTTAATGAAGTGTAACGCTTTTGACACCTGTTCCCTGGCACCTGATCCCTGATCCCTGATATCATTACTGGCGAAGTCCGGCATCAATATTCTCCGGCTTTTCTTCAGGGGGAAGATTCGGCTTTATCAAGAAATTTTCCTGAAGAGACTGAACAACTTTGTCTATTTCATCCACACCATCTCTTATTTCTTTAATTCCATTTTTTACAGAATGAGTAATTTCAGGGATATCATGACTTTCTTCAACTTGTTTTACTATCCTTTTAATGCTTGAAACACTTTCTGATACATCATCTCCTATCTTTTTTACTGCCGCAAGGTTGTCCTGTACCTGGTCCATTATTCCAGGAGTCTTTGAGGAAGCTTTATTTATATTTTCAAGGATCTCGCCCAATTTATCAAGATCGCTAAGAATTTTATCCAATATCACCCTGGATCTGATTATTCCCCCGATAGTGCCTTTCCCTGCTTCTATATCCCGTGCAACTCTCTCAAAACAAGAAAGTGTTCTGTTGAAACTATCAAGTGAGGCAAACAAAGGTCCCTCAGGATCTCTCATTATTTGAGCAACTTCTGCAAAATCCTGTATTGCTGGAATAACCATTTTGGCTGTTTTCTCCACCTCAAATTCTGCAAGAATATCAGAAACAGACTTCTTCTCCCTGGAAGGGATTTCGCCGCCTTTTTCGATCAAAGGAGCATCAGCGCTGCCAGGTATTATGGAGATGTATTCAGAGCCTATAAAAGTAGGGCTGTCAACAATTGCCACGGAATCACTTCTGATTCTGGATGAATAATCCTCCAGAATAACTAATTTAACTTTTACCTTATCTTCAGCAAGAGTGATCTTTTTTACTTTTCCTATATCTGCTTTGTATAGTTTAACAGCAGCGTTTTCTCTAAGATTATAACTTTCATCAAATGTTGTATAATAGGTAATATATGCTTTAAACCAGTCCTTGCCCCTGCCTATTATAATCAACATTGCAAGCATAAGAACGATTATACCTATTACAAACGTTCCGACTATCTTCTCTTTTTTATTGTAATCGATTTCCATACAGCTCTCGTTAACTGGTAAATAAAATCCATTTGTCTGTTTTCGAATCAACTATTTGACGATGTCTGAAGTTCCATCTTTTAGAAATATTTTTTTGTTGGAAAATTCTTCAATGAAATCTCTGTCATAAGATATAAAGACAATAGGCATTTGGGTCAACACCATATCCCTCAAAACCTCTGTAAAGAGATCAAGGTTGGTATGTCCTATGAAGTCTTCAGGACGTTCAATAAGAAGTAAATCAGGAGACTTGGTAAGTTCACGTATTGCAATGGCGGTTCTCAAATCTACGCTGCGAAGACTTCCGGGACGCATATCAAGCTTATCGTAAATGCCAAAGTTTTTGCATAATTTTTTCGTTATTTCATCTAAAGACAGTGAAAGTGAATTTTCGAAATAGTATCTCATGTAAAGAAGATTTTCCCTGACGGTTATATTGCCAATCATTGCTGAATCTGAAGCGATATAGCCTATCTTTTTCTTACAGGGCAAAAGGTTTCGATAGTCTGAAAAATCTACTTTTTTATCTTTAAAGTAGAAAGCGCCGGATACAGGTTTCACAAGCATTGCAAGTGTCTTAAGAAACATGTGGGCTTGATCAGGAGAATCAGCAATTATTGCAAAAGCATCACCCAGGGAAAGGGCAAAATCTAATTTATCAAGACCGCAATCTTCCTCTGGGGAATCAATAGTATAATCAACAAGATTGATCAAATACATTTTTTTCTCGTATCCACCTATGTACTCTACATGTAAAACAATATCGATGTGATAACATTGATGATTATGCAGTAGAAAAAACATTCAACAGATGCTTTGGAGGTGCTGAACGGTGCGTCTGTGGTAAGTTTTTTTATACTTAAGCCATGCTTAAGGCATGTAACGGTAATTGCGATTCCAAAGAATATAGTCTTTATAATTCCAACGGCAATATCGGTGGCGGTTATAGCTTTCCCTATCTGTGTCATAAAGTCACCCATTGGGATATATGTAAATACCCAGACTATCAAATACCCTCCGATAATAGCCACTATATCAAAAACAATAAAAAGGCAAAGTATAGCAGAAGTTATCCCGATTAATCTTGGAAGGCAGACTATACGCATCGGGTCAATTCCTGCCATTTCGATTGCATCTATTTCATGGAAAACATTCATATAGCCGATCTCTATGGTTATAGCGGTAGCTGACCTTAATATGACCAAAATAGCTGTTATCACGGGCCCAAGCTCTCTAACAATGAGCATTACCATTGTTTTGCCAAGATCGTACTGGCCTGAAACCTTGGCAAATTGTATGATCAGCATGCTTCCAAAAACAAGTGCTATCGGAATAATAATAGGTAATGCCTGAACACAGGTAAAATAAACCCGCTCAAGAGCCACTCTTCTGACAAGAGCTCTACCTGCCCTGGGTCTTTGAAATATTAGAACAAATATTCTGTATGTAAAGGCGAATAAGTTTAAGATGTGGTTTGTAGTGCTTGTGGCTTTTCTGCCTATATAGCCAGCTATGTTATCCATTTTCACTCATCGAACTATTCGAAAATATTTTATACATGAATATTTCATATTGGCCTGTCTTTTATTGACTTGCATGGAATCTTACAATATAAAAATTCAAAGGGTCAACAAAATTAGATAAGTATCTCAAAAAGGCAGAATATGAAAAAATATTTAATTTTGTCAATGGTGCTTGCAGTTCTATTAATTTTGCCTGCCTATGGATTCTGTGATGAATGGCAGGAAGTTGTTGAAAACATTGGAAACGGCAGCATAAACTGGACAAAAGGAATAATTCAGGCCAAGGGTGTTGGGGCTTCTCTGAAAGCTGCACGGCTTGATGCTATGCGCAACCTTCTTGAAGTTACACAAGGAGTAAGGATTGATTCCAACACCATGGTCAAAAACTTTGCTATTACAAATGATGTAATAATGGCCAAAGTAAGCGGCATGGTAAAAGGAACTCAGGTTGTTAAACAGGAATATCTGTCGGACGGGACAGTCGAGGTTACAATGCAGATGAGTCTTTATGGAGGCTTTGCTCAACTAGTTCTTCCGCAGGAAATTAAGCAGGTGGAATCCATTAAACCTGTTCCGTCACAAACAATTACACCTGAAGCTCCTTTTTTATCAGTTGAGCCGGCAAAACCATCTCCTGCCGTACCTTCTAAAACCGCAGAAAAGCCAACATCCGAAATATATACAGGCTTGGTAGTTAATACCAAGGGACTTAATGCAAGGCCTGCCATGTCTCCAAAAATAATTGATGAAAATGGGCAGGAAGTTTACGGCTCGGCCTTTGTCAGCCGTGAATATGCGGTCCAGCAAGGAATGAGCGGCTATGCAAAAGACATGACAGCGGCCCAGAGCAATCCAAGAGTTACAAATAATCCTTTAACTGTAAAAGGATTAAGAACAGAGGGGCCCGGCAAGGCTGATATAGTAATCAGCAACGCAGATGCTTTTAGACTGAGAAGTGCTTCCGAGCATCTATCGTTCATGAAAAAATGCCGTGTAATAATTGTTGTTGATTAGGTTAAAAATTGCTCTGAGCCCTTAGCTAAAGACGACTTGATTGAATGGGTAGACTGGGGATGCAGGGATAAGAAAAATAAGTAACCGTCAACTGTTAAGCGTGAACGGTTACGTCAAATGTTAGATCATCCGGCCACTCTCTTTCATGACCGTCCATTATCCCCTTCTTACATGCATCTATAACAAGACGGCCATCCTGAAAGACCATATCTCTTCCCGGATCAACATTGTTGAAAACCTTCCACAGCATAAGAGAGCCGTCGGAAAGATCAATTTCCCAGTCAAAAAGTATAAATATATTGAACATGTCAAGCCCATCCACCCCGAACAACATCATGGCAAAATCTTTCCCGCCTCTTTGTTCTGTCTTTTCCACTGAAATCGCAAGTATGTTATTTAAGCAATTTTCTCTTTCCGATATATTATGAAACAGATGTCTGCACTTAACAGAACCAGGCAGCCTGTTTATGACTAAACTTGACAAATCAACACCAGGCGTCTTTTTTAAGGGTTTCTTGTATTTTCTCGGCGGTTCATCTTTGAATCTGGTGGTTAAATCAATACCTATCTTGTTTCCAAAATTGGGCAAGGAAGATGAATGGTCAAGCACATCCAGAATACCCTTTGTCATAGTAATATCAGAAGTAATATCGAGCCTTGTCACCAATTCTTCTATCACTCTGCCTGGATTCTGAGGATTGATATTTTTGTCGACAACAACAATTGCTTTACAAAAACTCATCTGGCCCTGGCCCCAGAGCCCGCTCATAACTTTCTGCGCATGCCCTGAATATTCCTTATCAATAGATATAATAACTATGTTATGGAAAACTCCTTCCCATGGGAACCAGTAATCGCATATTTCAGGCATAACTGTCTGAAGCATCGGCAAAAAAATACGTTCCGTGGCTTTTGCCAGATAGCAGTCTTCCATTGGCGGACGCCCGACAAGTGTGGCATTGTAAATCGGATTTTTTCTATGAGTTATGGCTGTGACATGAAATACCGGATAATAGTCAGCAAGCGAATAGTAACCGGTATGATCGCCGAACGGGCCTTCCAGCCTGAGTTCATCAGGATCAACATAACCCTCAAGTACAAATTCAGCTTCAGAAGGCACTTCCATATCAATTGTTATACATTTTGTCATTAATACAGGCTTCTGACGAATAAAACCTGCGAGCAGTATTTCATCCACCCCTCTTGGCATTGGAGCTGTTGCAGCATAAATGGAAGCAGGATCAGCGCCTATGGTTACAGCAACGGGCATTCTTTTGCCTGTGCTCCGGTATTCATTAAAATAATGCGAGCCATCTTTATGAATGTGCCAGTGCATGCCTGTTGAAGTTTTGTCAAAGATCTGCATTCTGTACATTCCAACATTACGTTTGCCGGTAACAAGGCTTTTTGTAAACACCATCGGCAGAGTGATAAAGGGACCTGCATCCTTTGGCCAGCAGTGGAGTACAGGAAGTCTCGACAGATCAACATCGCCGCTTTTATGAACAATCTCCTGACATGGCGGAATTTTTGATCTGCATGAACGGGGAAAGAATTTTGTAAAATTAATTGCCATGGGAATGATATTCAATGCCTCCTTTAAACTTCTTGGAGGATTAATATCTATATACTTTTTTATCCTCTCGCTCAGTCTGTCGAGATGGTCTACCCCAAGAGCCATGCAAATCCTGCGAGAACTTCCGAATATATTTGTAGCAACAGGAAATGATGAGCCATCTACCTGCTCAAAGAGCAGAGCTTTCCCTCCATATGGGCTTTTTGACTCCTGATCTGTAATTTTACTTATTTCAAGGCGCGGGGAAACCTCATGCCGTATGTATTTAAGTTCTCCAGCTTTATCCAGAGCATTTAAGAAGTCTCTTAAATTTTTATACAATTTGGGTTCCCTTTGAGGTAATTCATTATTTCATCTTTGTTTCTACTAGGTTGAGCGATTTTTTGCGAAGAAATGTGCCAAGATCTTGATGCAGCAAGGTTTGTGAAAAGCGCAGGCATACCAATGGATATGTCGAGACTTTTCGCAAGTCCTTGATGCGCAAGAGATTGGTGCAGGTCGAGTAAAAAATCGCTCAATTTAGTTTAGATAACTATTTCGCTGAACTGTGGATGTTACCCATTTTCTGGATATTTATAAACGTTCAAGCCAATTATAACATCAGTGCCCTCGATTTTTTGGTTACCACGTGAGCTGGCGACTGTTATCGTTTTGCCAGATTTTGAGGGTCCAAACTCCTTTGTTAAATCTATCTCAATAATCAGTTTATCGTCTTTAACTTCCCATTTTACATTCTGCATTTCTTCACCTCTTTTTTGTATTTATGCCATGTTTGGAGTTCTTTGAGATTAAGGGCTCGGTCAAAAATAAGTTGGTAGAATTTGCGCCCGAATTTGCCGTAGATTTAATCGATCTGATTGAGCAAAACCGCAGGAATAGCGAGCTATTTCGAGGACTTTTGCGAATGAAGATCGGTTAAAGATACAGTGAAGTTGGGATGCAAAAATGCCAAGTTATTTTTGACCGAGCCCTAAGTACCTTGTTGTATTATTACAAATCATGAATCCATAGTGCAAACCAGATAATAGTTATCAGAAATAGATTGCCTTTGCATCAAAAACCGGTCCGTCCAGACATACATGCAGATATTTTTCTGGTGTTTTTTTGCTTTCTACAGCACAGCCAAGGCAGGCGCCAATACCACAAGCCATTATTGTTTCGATTGAAACCCGGCATGGTATTGAATGCATTTCCGATATAAGTGCAAGAGATTTTAGCATAGCTGTGGGGCCGCAGCCATAAATAATATCAGGATGGTTTTCTTTAATTGATGTTTCAAGAATATCAGTAACAAGTCCTTTTCTGCCGGCACTTCCATCTTCCGTCGCAAAGAGAACCTTCATCCCCAGTCTTAAAAAGTCATCTTTGCATAACAAATCATGCTTTGATCTGCTTCCCAGAAATACCGTACATTTTGAGATGTCAGTGTTTTTTTGCAGGTATGAAGCCAAAAAGAGCATTGGGGCAACTCCTACCCCGCCTGCAACGATAAAAACATTATTATAATTATCCGAAGTTATAAAAGCATTACCTAAGGGACCTACAATATCTATAATATCACCTTCTACGCACATTGACAGCTTTTTAGTGCATTTTCCGACCACCTTGTAAAGTACTTCAATTCCCTCTATGGCTCCATCTTTTGATATAAGTCTGTGTATGGAAAAAGGGCGACGAAGAAGGGGATTAATCTGGTCTGCAAAGCGAAGCATTATAAATTGTCCGGGTTTTGCGGATGAATATTTATTACACTTAAAACCTATTCTGTAACAGGAAGGAGCTAATTCTTTGTTCCAGAGAACCCTGGTTTTTTCCTGATGCATATAATATTCCATAAAAAATGCCTAAAAGGCTATTTCAGCCCGATGACGGCGGCAAATCTTCCGGTAGTACCTTCTCCACGAAAGGAAAAAAAGAGATCAGTATTACACTTAGTGCAGATATTGCTTGAATGTATATTTTTGATTAATAGACCGGCATCAAGAAGCTGCTCACGACTTAGTGCCCAGAAATCGAAAAGATTATCATTGTCTTTATATTTCCATAAGTTAAATGGAATTTCTTTTTTATAGTTAACAAATTCTGCGCAGCATGGTCCAAGAGAGGGGCCTATGCCTGCAATGATATTTTTTGGCCTGCAGCCAAACTTTTTTTCCATTTCTTTTATCGTCTTACCAGTTATATTTTTTATACTGCCGCGCCAGCCTGAGTGAATATTTGCGACCACATGCCGTGCAGGATCATATAGAAGCAATGATTGGCAGTCTGCAACCTGTACTACAAGGTACTTGCTTAAAATATCGGTTATCATTGCATCCCCGGCAAAAGGGGCATTGCTGCGGACTTTGTCGTTTTTTGCTAAAATAATAATTTGAGTTGCATGTTTTTGCTTTGCATAGACGAATTCTTTTCCCTTGATGCATCTGCATAAAATATCTCTGTTCTGCTCCACAATCCCGGAATGGTCTCCTACCTCGAAACTGACATTCAGACTTTTATATGGCTCTTTGCTGTAACCGCATTTTCTTGTAAAGATTCCGTGTTGGATTTCAGAAAAGCCTGCAAGGTTGGGAAACTGAAAAAATAAAATGCCGTTTTTATTCTTTAAGAGCACATCATGAGTCCTTTGTAACGGTTCACGGTTGTCGGTTCACGGTTGTCGGTTCACGGTTGTCGGTTTACAGTTTTTTCAATGAACTATGCAACGATTGAAGCATTTTAACCGTGAACCGTGAACCGTGAACCGTAAACTGTTAAAATCTTTTGTATGATTGATGATGTTGAGATTTTGGGAACAAGCGGTACTCTTACAACCCGACCCCCCTTTTTTTTTACAAAGTCAGCTCCAATTATTTTGTCTTCTGACCAGTCAGCTCCCTTTACAAGGACATCCGGCTTTATGGCCTGAATCAGTTTTAAGGGATCAGGCTCATTAAAAACAGTAATATAATCCACGCACCACAGGCCGGCAAGAACTTCAGCTCTTTGAGACTCACATATAATCGGCTTTTTTTCTCCTTTTATGGCATTAACGGATTTGTCGGAATTTAAGCCGACTACAAGGATTTCTCCTTTTGCTTTTGCTGCAATAAGGTAACGTACATGCCCCACGTGCATAATATCAAAGCAACCATTTGTAAAAACGATTTTTTTGCCCTGTCTGTGAAATAGACTGATTTTTTCCAAAAGATCTTTTAGATTTATAATTTTAGACATTGTATGCATATTGTATATTTAGCGGAGTTAGAATCTAACATTCTTAATTAATTGCATTTACAAATTCTAATTCTAATGCAAAATAACATATCTGCAAATGTGAAAAAAAGCAAGAAGGAGGGCTTTGTTTATCAATACAAGGGCCTGCCCAGTTTCGGGCACGATTGGGCACGTCTAAGGATGATGAGCGGTTTTAGCGGGAGATTTTATTCAAATAGTTTTTGATTCCTCTGGCAATTTTCTGTTTTTCAGATTTTGATGCAAAGGAGTCGAAGGTTTTGATGATATCTTCTGATGTCTTTAAGGCTTTTTTTGCGTTGGCGATTTTTTCAACGCTTTTGTGATTCAAGCGGTAATCAGCTTTGATCCTATCGCTATATAGATTTACTAATTTCTGCTGGGCTACTACGAGGTCATTTACACCACAATTATTAAAATACTTTGTTACTTGATTGTGTCCTTGTGCATTTCGATCTATCTTAACACCAGCTTCTTCTATCAACTCAACTCCAACATGATATGCTGCATAGTATAAACGATTAAATGCAGTTCTACAATTGGCAGACACATCATTTCCTAAAATATCCCTGGCTATTTGAAGAAAATCTCTGGGGTCCATAGAAAAATCTAAATTACGTCACACGAGAGCCTAATCATATTCCGCTCAGGGTACGGAACAGTAGCTACCCATTCTTTTACGAATTCATCTTCCCATGCAATAACCTGATCAATTTCGCCATAAACTTCAATGTCGGCAACAACCCATTTATCGAAAGTTTCTGGGTCATCTTCAACAGAAAAACTAATCTTACGAACTGTAGGAAAATTTTCTTTTATCAGCTTTTCAGCCAAACCTAAATACTTAATTAGTTTTGCCGCTTTGTTCCTGTGGGGCATAATGAACAAAATAGATAGAACATATTTAATGCATGGCAGGCGGGTCGCGAGCTCAAGCGAGGCGGGCAGGCATCTATCCTTGATTGGCATGGCATGCAAATCAAAGATCATAGTTCAATTACCACGTCAACTTATAAACTAATAACGTCCCGCAAGCCGTCACTAGATCTTCGATATAATTTGGGCAACAGCCCGTCAAGATGGGCGACACCAAATCACTTTTGCGGAAACCATGTCGCTTGGGAGCGTTGGATTTGCGTTTAGCCACTCTTCCTGCCTCCCTTGGTTTTGGAAGGCAATTTCTTAGCGGCTTGCTCCAGTTGCTTTATGCTTTCCGCCTCTCCGATAGACTCTTTGTATTCACGACGCCGAACTTCAAATTGATCGTATTCTGCTTTCGCATGTTCTTCGGCGGTTTGTTTGCTCACCTTGCCCGCATTAGGCAGTATCTTGCGGTCGTTGAACCGCAAAAACTCATCCAATTTCTGCTCCCAATCCTTCATAAAAACCTGCTTGCGGCGTTTGGCCTGGTCTTCGGCGAAATCCAGCCACATGACAACGATCCGGTTTAATTCATCAATTTCCTCTTCTCGCAGATAATTCTTGGCCGTAGTGACATCGGTTTTGCGAACCTCGTCGCCCTTCCAGCTGGTCAATCCTATATTGGGGAGCAGGTTGTCGGCGCGGGACTGAATCAGCTCAGCCGCCGTCATGCCGGTAGCCGCAAAATGAAGTTTGTTCTGGATGATGCTGAAAAACTTTGTAGTTTTACCCCATGACGGATCGTAATCTCCCGCCATAGCGAAGATTTCCTTAACCCGCAGGTACATCCGCCGTTCGCTGGCGCGAATATCTCGGATACGCGCCAGCATTTCATCGAAATAGTCAGGTACGGATGAACCTGCCACGGGCGGGTTCTTCAGCCGCTCATCGTCCATGACGAAGCCCTTGACGATGTACTCTTTCAGGCGCTGGGTCGCCCAGATTCTGAAGCGGGTAGCCACCAGGCTTTTGACGCGGTATCCCACCGAAATGATCGCATCGAGATTATAGAAGTTTGTGCTGTAGTTCTTCCCGTCCGCGGCAGTTGTAAAGAATTTCTTTACAACTGAATCCTGCGCCAGTTCCCCTTCATCAAAAATATTCTTCAGATGCTGCCCGATATTCTGCTTGGTGGTCTGAAAAAGCTCCGCCATAAGCTGCTGGGTCAACCAGACAGTCTCATTTTCCAGACGGACTTCCAGTTTTACCCGACCATCATCGGTCTGGTAAACAAGCACTTCACCTTTACCTGGATCTTCCGGTAAAAATTCGTGTTCATTCGTGTTCATTTGTCCACTCCCTTACACATTATCCTAGCCGGTGGAAGTCTTCTTCAATAAAGCGGACACTCCGGTTATCGTCTTTTTTTTGAAGGTTCGGGCAGACCCTTTCCTCTCTCTTTAATTCCTTTTTCTTTATCACTCTTTTTTCAATATTTGTGATATGCTATATATTTTAGACTATTCGACAGAGGAATATCCACATTATCTGTTTTGACCAACGTCTGCGCAGGCGATGCCCAAATGCTGCTTGATAAATATGTCAACAAAAAAACAAAAAAATACCTTGACAAAATATAATTCTAATATATTCTTTTAAAGAAGACGGATAAATCCTGCTACGTGCTCAAAGTGCTTCCTTCCATCGGTTGGCTATGAGCTTTGAGATGATAGGCGTAACAGGGACCGTCTTTTTTATTTTTTAATGTACGACGGACAGCTTTTCTGAAGTGCCTCATCGTAACAGTATTGTCACAAGCAAGTAGAGTAATAACAAATTTTTCAGACGTTTTCGGTTTGTTAAAAT
>JAJSZT010000032.1 GCA_030272815.1 Deltaproteobacteria bacterium | reverse complement strand
TGCGGTAACCGTCCTTGCGTTGACCCGCTTGGAAGAGCACGAGTTCTGCATCTTCTACGTGCAAACAGGAATAACGATCTTTTATCCGTCCTCTCTTCAGATTGGCTAAGGCAAGCAATAGAAGCGTTCCTGCCCTACGCTCTTATCCAACCACTTTTGCTTTCCGGTTTAGAGGCCGCATGGAATCTGGGAGAACTCGGGCAAGTTCTCCGTCTTATTCTTTTGGGCCACGAATTGGATCAGAGAACCTCTCGGTTGGAGGCAGGCGATCTCGCCGAGACGCTCCTTGGACTTGACAAACCAGAATTGGCTATTTCCCAAGTTCGGGCTCTTGGACGACTCCTTGTTGAGGATAACGTGGCGCTCGGATTTGCCCACAGTTTGTGGCAATACGCTGATGACCATAATCGACCGGAGCTGAAAAACACAGCCCGGACGTTGTACATGCAAGCAAAACCTGTCTCGTTCTTCTGTCAGAACGAGCCGATTGAAACCCGGAAACATCATGAATACTATTCCGTCCTTCAAGCGTGGAGCGATGTAGCTCCATTGTTCGAAGACTGCGGGAGCATTGTCACCCAAATCAAGAGGCTCAACTTCAAAGTTGATGAGTATGGTGAGAAAGTTGACAAGGCAGATGTAAAGGCCGGACTCCTTTACGGAGCCCTGCTCACTGTGATGGGATTCGAGTCGGGCATAGATGACTGCCAAGTGTTGCTTGATGAAATTGCAGGATTGGAACAGGCAACTTGGCGGTTCGCGGCGCTCCTCAACCTCGCAGAGCGGAATCCATTGCACGTTTCATCCGAAAACCTTGCAACGGCATATGGCGAATCTGGACGAAACGACGATATCGATTTGGCATACGCGAAGTTTCTTTACAGCCAAGGGTACGGCAACCAAGCTAAAGAGATTGTTAAGCGTCTTGCTCATATTCGATTTGATAGAATTCAGAATAGTCATAGCTTCGGATTTTCCGACATTTCGTATGCCGTCACACTGCGATGCCTTCAAGAATTGCTCGGACTTCCAGAGGGGTCTGTACCCGGTGTCAAAGATGATGGTGAAGAGGCAGCCGCACGTGTCGAAACTACAGCAAGACAATTAGGAGTCTTGTTTGCGGCCGTAAAGAGGAGGGAAACTATTCCGAATCTGAAAACTGCCATGCGTTCTCTTCTGCTTTTCCACAACCAAGCTGTGGTATTTCCCGAGTTCGACTGGCGAAACAAGTATGTCGTGACTCTATCCAAGAAAAGCATTTACAGGCAGATCGTACGACTTGCGGTTGCTATTGGAAAGGAGGGCATAGAGTCATTGCGGGATATCCTTCTCGAACTTGTGAGTGGACTGGCTGGTGCTCAATTTCTCGCCCACAACCGGCGGTACTTTGCCAAGGAGCTGTTTCGCTTCAGGGTGTTGTCGAAGGAACAAGCTGTCGAACTCGGGCTTTCATCAACGCTCGACGCCAACGATGATGATCCGATGCAACGCCAGGAGGCTTGTTTTGAGATCGCGACTTTTCTTCACTCAATTGGGGAAGACACGCTTTCTATCCAGTGGCTTAAACGAGCAGGAGAAGTTTCAGCGGGTGCTGGCAGCCACAAAGACTATCACATGTCGTACCTTGCCGAGTGGCTCAACCGTTCAATTGGCAATGCCTTGAATGCTGGCAAGTTATCAGTCTTAGAGAAGTTCGCCCGTGCAGTGGAAGTAGCAGGCGGTGATGGTTCTTCCCAAGCGGCCTCGCACGAACTCCAGTTGGTATTTCAGGTTGAGCCAATTCGCGCATCCCGCTTTGCTGTTGGGCTAATTGATCGGGGCGTTCTAAATGTTTCCCAAACTCTTAAAGCACTAATATTGAGTGGCGCAAAGGCTGGGGCATCAGCGGAACTCTTAATTGTCCTGTACAGTGAGTTGCTCTCGCTGATCGCCCCTGGGGACACCTCGGAAGCAGCCGTTGCAACATTGCGTCGTTTTCCTATCGAGAAAAGAATTGCAGCTGCTGAGGCAATGATGGACTGCGTTCGCACGAATTCACTTCCTTCACATCGGATAGAAGTAGCGAGGGCAATTCAGGATGCATTGCGACAAGACGGACTTGGAGAGAATGTTTTGACACAAGGCCTCAAACCTGGTCGAGACGATTCGTCAATGAAGAGTTCTCTTTATAGGCGTCCTACAGGCGAAACAGAAACAATTGATCAAGTTGCGGTTCGATTGAGCAATCATGAAAATCCAGGAGAATGGAATCCGAATCCTGCAGAGAATAGGGAGTTTGACTGGTGGTCAGCTGTCAAGAAGGCGAAAATCAGTGATTTGTCTCACATGAATGACCTTCTATCGTCCTTTCCGCCTCCTGATTACAGAGAATTTGATCTACTCGTTTGGAAGTCCGAACGAAACCTGGAGATCGGAGACTGGGATACCGCCAAACTGTTGGCTGGGCAAGCCATTGACCGTGCCAGAGATGGTTCGTGGCACTGTTGGCTGGATGGGGCACAAAAGAAGATCGCTTATGGTGCCCTGAAGCGCATTGATGCAAACGAATCGCTCTCACGGGCTCGCGCACAGTTCGGGAAGGACCTTGCAGCTGGTAAGCTCAATAGCTCCTATCTCCTATACGACATCTTGGAGACGATGGATTTTCTTGAACTTGATTGGCCGGCCGAAGCTGTTTGCAGGGTAATTAACGACTACTTGGATCATGTCTTGGCCGCAAAAAAGGAGGTTCCA
Organism: Deltaproteobacteria bacterium; assembly: GCA_030272815.1. Classification (GTDB taxonomy): domain Bacteria; phylum Desulfobacterota; class Desulfobacteria; order Desulfobacterales; family ETH-SRB1; genus B13-G4. The sequence goes on along the minus strand of JAJSZT010000032.1, from coordinate 33,588 downwards.
CCGTTTGAGTCTATGATTCAGGCCTCAGAAGAGGGTTCTGCAGACGAGGCACTTTGTAGATTCCTCGTCCATCTCCTTGCCTTTCCTGTTGTCGATGTGGGCGTAGCCGCTCGAATGGCATTGACACGATATGTCAGCACTGATGGAAATGGATTCGTTGCACTGATTAGATGTGAACCTTGCTGGGACTCAGTGCAACTTGAACATATTCTGGCAAGCTTGCACGTGGGTTCGCGCAGCAGTAATGTCGCCATGAGCAGCCTTCGAGATTGGATCCTAAATCTGAATGACCACGAATCCATTGCGATTCGAGGCATCGCCAGACGCCTCTCCGAGGAGCAAGGCTGGCCGTGGGAGGAGATCAATAGCCAGGTCAAACCGCCTGTAATATTGCTGTCGGAGAGTCTGGCAAGTCCAATCGACTACGAAGAGGCTCGCCTGCTGATAGGTGGAGACATCGCAACGGCTCTTCAGCTACATCGCAACATTTTCGCGAGGCTTGAAAGGACCGGGCTTGACGCTGATGAGCTGAGATCAGAGTTCTATCGCATTTTTCGAGAAATCGAAAAGGACTATAGCTGGGCAGACGAAAATCGCCTTAAACGCTGGATGAAACTGGTTCTGGCCAGGCATTGGCTTAATCCAAGAGTTATTGTTGGAAGGGAGGCCGCTATCAGGGTTCTTGGAAGGCGGTCGCTATCAGGGCAGGCTCCTTCAGGTGCCGAGCAGTCCTACGATTACCTTTATCCGATTTACGATTCGAAGCTTGAGCTGCGTCAACCGATTGAGCGTCCAGTTGAATTACATGCAATGGAATGGAACCTGTGGGACGATCAGGGGAAGGCATGGCTCAGAGGTGAAAATGCTGATTCCTGGAGCGATTATCCTGAATCCATTAATGGGCTCCACATAATTAGTGAAAGAACTTGGTTCATTCGCCCCGATTGGGAGTGGCCAAGAGAGGAACGCCGTCGCGGCTTGGTTGTCGGCCCCTGTGATTCTGGCCAAACGCAGGAATGTCTTGAAACAAGTCACGAAGTCACCTTCGAAAGTTATCTACGAGGAGAAGGACAGGGGGACGAGCAACTGATCGTGTTGAATTCTGAGCGCCAGCTCATCGGACCTGCATACCGGTGGGCTGCCATAAATTCCTCCTTTGCTCGAAGGCTCGGCTGGCGCCCATCAGATGACGAACCATTTGAGTGGTTCGATTCCTCGGGGAACCTGATGGTAAAGTCGGTTTATTGGAGGGACGGTTGGATTTGGTTAGAACCTCCGAGATTCGAATCTCTGGGTGAGGGGTGGCTGGTTCTATCCACGGAGCAGGGAATCAGATCAATTCGCGAAGCGTCAAATAATTTCGAGCTCCATTTGTGGGTCGAGCGGCATTCTCACGGTGAGAAGTCATATGAGGGTAAGTGGCACTTATCAAAGAGCATCCGAGGTGGGCTGGGGAGCCGGGTGGGTTCGATGTCGTGTCTTGATTAGCGCATTAGCTGACATCTGTTTACGCAGATACATTGAAAAAATATGTCAGGGTCATGGAGAATTGAGTTTAAAGATACAGTTCCGCAATTCCAATCTTCAGGAGCTTTCCGAAAACGGCATAAACACGATCTCAACCCTCAAGGCGCGGAACTTTCAAAACAATACGGCAAGGAAACCGTTAACCTCTGGATGCACATAGAAAAGGCTGAAGGCATCTGTGGGCAGAATGGGACGCTCTTAACTATTTAACTTGCAATTTGATTCACACATGTAAATGATATGAAGAAAAATATTTTTTTAACAGGGCCTCCTTCATCGGGGAAAACTACTATCATCAAGAAAGTGATCAAAAAACTGGGTCTTCCTGCCAATGGATTTTATACAGAAGAAGAGAGAGCAGATGGGAAAAGGCTTGGTTTCTTAATGAAGACTCTTGACGGCAGAACGGGCTATCTTGCTCATCAGGATATTATATCTGATTTTCATATAAGGCGATATGGGGTAAGTATTGAGAATATCGAAACCATTGCTGTGCCTTCAATCATCCCTGCAAAAAATAATGTCATTATACTTGACGAAATTGGTAAGATGGAATGTTTTTCCGAAGTTTTCAAACAAGCGGCAACCAATGCTCTTGATTCGTCTAATATCGTTGTAGGCACAATAACCCTTGGCGGTGATGATTTTATACAAGAAATAAAAAACAGGGGAGATATAGAAATAAATGAAGTGACTCTGGATAACAGGGATTCACTGCCGAATTTAATATTAAGAAAAATTTCAAATCTCCTAAAAACAAAAGACAGATAACCAGGTCTTCATTCTTGACAAAGTAAGGGCTCGGTGTCAAAGCTTGAATTGTGAATTAATGTTTGACAATTAAGCTACTGTCATTTAGCAAAATCAGTATGGGTAGAGCAAGCAGAAGTTAGGTGAGAGAGGCTTGGCCCGCTTGTTCTCCACCGAAAAAATGGGAAGATTTCTCTCCGTTGCAGAAACGGCTGAGCTTCTGAACATCTTTTTCATCGTTTTAATGGCTCTGTTTTTGAATGCCCAGGACTGATCGATGTCATTGACCAGTTCTTCCGCAATATCAAGTGTGATATGTACCTTTTTCCTATGGCGAATGATCTTCGGGATAGTCACGCTATAGGCAGATACATTATCACTTCTTTTAGAACGTCTTCCAAATCAGGGATTGAGGCAGGAATAATATTCTCTTCATGAGAAACATGTTTATGACAGGAAGGAATATCTTTTTTCGCAGGATACGGATGGTTGTCGTATCGGAATATCAAACTGTCACCCTTCTGATAATGATAGCCATCTTTGTACTTTGCTATGCCAGCCTCGGTGTCAATGAATTCCTTGAAGTGCAACTCTGAGCCATCTCCAAAAGTCAGCATCCCCTTTACCAAGCCTATGTATTTGGTCCGCCCGTCGAATAAAAGTTCCTTGGAAATAATTGCGGGACAGCCTGAAACAACTTGGTCTATGTGACGGAAGTACTCAGTTACGTACAAACTTCGATCTCCTGAAGGCGGGACAGCTTTTCTTGTAGTTTCTTGAGTGTTTCATGCTCCCCCAACCACTCTATCGCGTCCATCTCGGAAATTTGAGATATCTCTTGATGACCCCTTATCATAAAATCACTTGTAGAGAGTCTGAACGTTTTCTCAAAAATGGATAATTTTTGCTTAGTTTTCATGATACCAGTCAATATCTCGTTTTTTTTCGCTTCCAAGGCGGAAACAACCAAAGGTTCTATTGCTTCTCCACGTGGCGACTTTAACATTACTTGACTCATTCTAATCACCTCCTTTAAAATTAATTAACACGGATAGATGAACTATTCAAGAAAATGTGAACAGAAGAATTGGGAAGTGCGGGACGTCCAGAAAGCCGATGCATCAGGACAGATGAAGTTGTTTTAAAAAACACATAATTTGTTTTTTTTTATCCTAATTCGAGCTATTTTGTGGTATATGCTGTAAAAAATACAGATTTTAGGCCGTATATTTCATGTTGGACTAATTAGTGTCTGTCCGAAAAGTATTTTTTTTCAACACTGGCAATAGGTTCAGCTTATTTACCGATGTGAAGATTTGTAAAAAAGCTATTAGCCATTAGCTCTTAGCTATTAGCTGAATGTTATCTGTTTGATTTTTTAAGCTAAAGGCTAATTGCTAAAAGCTAACTGCTAAAAATCTTCGATTTGAGAATAGCATCCAACTGACTATAATTTCAGGTGTTTTGAGTTTTCGTCCAGACACTAATTATTAAAACAAATGCGTAACTTCTCAAAAAGTTCGGGTAAATTATATTTTGCGATTATTCTCTGTATTCCCGCTTTCGCGGGAATGACAGACTTTTAAATAACTAAATCACATAACCTTTTGATATAACTGACAAGTTATTTTCGGTTACAGTGCCGCGAAGCAGCATAATATAGCTTTTTACGAAGCCGTCACTTATAATGAATAATAATAGTAACTACTCAGGTGGATAGGCTGAAGGCTGAAGACTGATAGGGAAAAGCGCATTTTGAAGCCATGTTTGGTGCAAGAATCAGATGTTTCCGCTAAAGTACGGCAATCGTACTCTTCTGACCCCTTCAGCCTTCAGTCTAAACAGCTTCAGCCTGACTACGTGAGTAGTCACTAATAATAAAATACAAATGATAAAAGTGAAAGATAACCAGTGGAATATGAAGCCTGATCAGGCTAAAGCTTTGATGCTTGCTAAACGCCAATTAGCTGAGCTGGTTTTTGATGCAGTAAACCTGGAAGGCATCAATTTTACCCTGCCGGAAATCCAAACGCTATTAGATGGGGTAACAATTGGCGGACATAAGATATCTGATCAGCAAATTGCTGTAAACCAGGGTAAAGCATGGCGTGCTTTATTTGAATGGATTGAAAAAGGCCGGTTTGAAGTCACGGCTGAAAAAGCATGTGAACTTCATCAAATAGCAGGCAAAGAAGAAACTTTGGAATGTGGCAAATTCCGTTCTGGCGGGGTTACTATTGCAGGCACTGAGTATATGCCACCGGAAGCCGTTATGCTGCCTGCTTTATTTGATAATATGGTGGCTCAAGACTATAAAATACCGGATATTTATGATCGGGCGATCTTCTTATTTCTTACGATGGCTCGATGTCAATTTTTTTATGATGTAAACAAACGCATGGGACGTTTCATTATGAACGGGCTATTGTTGACTGCCGGGTATCCTGCGATCAATCTTCCTGCCAAGAGACAGTTGGAATTTAATCAACTGATGCTGGCTTTTTACGAATCTGGTGATCAGAAGCTGATGAATACCTTTCTGCGTTCTTGCCTGGATGAACGAATCATAAAAATCATGAAGGCCTAACCCGGACAAGCCGGAAGATCTCAAAGTTCAAAACAAAAAAATAGAACATCACAATAGGTTTCAAAAAGTTTATGAACGATTTTGCAAGCTGGTATTAACTACATGGATAAAAAATTAAAACTCGCCTACTCAACCTGTCCAAATGACACCTTTATTTTTTATGCGCTTGCTCACAATGCGATTGACTGCGGCGAACTTAAATTTGAAATCAAACTCGCAGATGTAGAGACACTGAATCAGCATGCAAGGGCAGGGGTTTATGATACTTCAAAATTGTCTTTTGCCGCCATCGGTCATCTTATCGAAGAATATGGTCTTCTTAGAAGCGGTGCAGCGCTTGGAAGAGGTTGCGGCCCTCTTTTAGTAGCAAAACCCGGATTTGACATTGAACAGTTTTCTTCAACAAAAATAGCTGTGCCCGGCATGTGGACCACAGCATGCATGTTGCTTGGTCTTTATCTTTCCAAAAATCCTGAAGCAGTTCCAATGCCTTTTGAAAAGATAATGCCGGCAATACAAAAGGATGAATACGACTGCGGTGTTATAATTCATGAAGGCAGGTTTACCTATGAAGAATATGGACTTGTCAGAGTTATTGACCTGGGAGAGTGGTGGGAAGAAAAAACATCACTTCCAGTTCCCCTGGGAGGTATTGCTATTCGAAGGGATATAACATCTTCGATCACAAGAAAGATAGAAGATTTAATACGATCAAGCGTGGAATATTCCTTTAATCATAGAAATGAAGCAGATAATTATATTAAAAAATATGCGCAGGAAATGTCTTCAACTGTAATCCGTCAGCATATAGACCTTTATGTTAATGATTTTACCCTGAGTTTAGGGAAAGAAGGGGAAGAAGCAGTTAACACGCTATTTAGAATGGCGCGGGATAATAAAATGCTACCTGAAAGTAACTCGCCATTATTTATCACCTGAATCTTGCATGCCAATTTTTGAAAGGAAAGAATTACTTTTAAGGTTCAATCAGTTAGGAATGGTTTTATATTCCGAAAATATTACTTAATTGTGAAAAATCAATATTAAAATTGTTTTCAAAATTTGGCACCCGATGGGAGCGCCGATTTTACCGAATCTACTGTGTTGGCAAGGACTTGAAGTAGCATACTACGTCTTCGTCCTTGCCGCCTTGTATCTTCAGCAAACTCGACGCTTGCAAAATTCAGGTATCAATCCATCGCGGGACGCAACTCGATGACGGTCAGTTCCGGTGGAACCAGGAAACGAATTGGAGGACCCCATGTCCCTATACCGCGATTTACATAGAGCCACGTTTCATGACCTACTTGCGACAGGCCTGTTTTGGCGGGATACACTAATCTGGTTACCAGATTGAACGGAAATATTTGCCCCCCATGGGTATGCCCTGATAATTGCAGGTCAAACCATTGCACCGACGCTGGAATCACTTTTGGCCGGTGTTTTAAGAGCAGTGTAAACTCTTTTTTGGGATAGTGTTGCAGAACAGCCTCCTCGGCGGGCGGGTTTATCTTGAGACGTATTGATACCGCCGGATCGTCCACTCCCACGATATTGATGATGCCGCCAGCTTTGACTCCCTCATACGAAAGCATTTTAAAACCAGCCTGCTTTGTAAATAACAAACCTTTATCAACACCCGCGTATGCTTCATGGTTTCCGGTCTTATGCCCGCAAAAGCTGTGAGCGATACTGTTGAACAATTAGGGATTCAAAAAAAGCACTGGTTATATGAACTTTTGCTTCGCATTAAGCATTAAAATGCTATTGCAAAACCGTCTAAACTCAACTAATCATTATGTAGCGCTGGATGTGGAAACAACCGGTTTTTATGCACACTAAAAATTAGTTGAAATAAAAAGAAAGCTATCACGGCTTCCAGTTTCCAAACTGGATGAAGTAAATGATTTTGTTGGTTTTCTACTATCGCGCGACAAGAGGGAGGGAAGGAAAAATATCCATATGAAAGGAATATGGGCGGGAAAAGGTTTTGAGAAACTGGATGTTCAAAAAGAAATCAAGTCACTCAGAAAAGATATTTCAAAATCCATCTCATGACCGCAGACCCCGGCGACCTTGTCGTCGATTCCACCTGCGGCAGCGGGCGAGGACATAGTAAGATGAGCTTAGGATGGATCATACTTATCATCTTTCTGATTGTACTGGCAATATTCTTCAGGGGAGCGAGTTCCTTTTTGCCTTTTGGCAGAGAGCATAGAATATCGATCACTGAAATCGAGTTGGTTGGCTTCAGACTCTTGCCCCCATGCGCGTTCTCCCATAGAATAGTGGGAAGAGTCATAAACAGATCAACAGAGCTTGCTCTCACGGAAATGGCGTTGGAGATAACTCTCCTCGACTATGCAGACGGCAATATCATCGAGCAACGGGACAAGGTCATCTGGCTCGATGTTCCTCCTGGACAGGCAAGGGATATAGTTGAGTACGTTGACCTTTCAAGCGCAAGACAACCATTCGGAACGATTTCCTGGCGGTATAGAATAATTTATGCAAAGGGGAGATGACCATGTAGTTATTGGTTTCAGCAATAACTGCAAAACAGGTACAACAATATCCCTGCCGGGACTGTTGCAATCCTCACTTTTTTCTTGTTTCTTAGAATGAATTCTACTTTGTAACGTCTCTTTCTCGGATTAATAAAATAGTCAAGCGCCAGGTTGAAAAGAAATATGATCAATACAATGTGTATCAGGGTCTCTCCGATCTTGTAGAGTCCGATACCGAAGATCTCATACGACCCGACTTTCTTCACACTGGCGTCAACGTATGAGTTTTTTGCCTCAAAGCCCTGTTCAAACTCCAGAGAACTGGCCACATTTCGAAACGTCTCTATGTATGGGGCGGAATCACCCGCGGCATACAGATAAAGGTCAAGATAGACCAGGCAGGTTTGTCCCAAAAAGACCCTGTGGAATTCCTTTGCTTCGTCTCCCTCCGGGAGCATGTAGCTGCAAGCAAAACCGAAGCTGTTTTGGCCTTTATACAAAATCGAGGGTTCCACGATGACATCCTTGGCCCCTTTTTCGACAAGTCTCTTTTTTATGAAATTGCTGAATTGCTTGATCTGTTTCCGACTAAAGAATTCATCTATCGTAAGATAATCCGTGAAGACCTTGAGGCGCTTTTTCTCATGCTTGTAAGTCTTGATACCTATGAATACAAGTCTATTATCTCCTCTGCCTGTCTCATTCTCACGATCCCGGCAGACAAAGGTCGTATCATACTGTTTTATGGCGTCTTCGTACCACTTCCGATATCCCGGATGATCAGGGAAACCAGCGGGAAGCCGATTCTCCGGCATCTTTTCAAAGCCCGTGGGAATCACAATAGCAAAGTGGGCGTCATTATCCATATAGACGCTCTGTTTGGCCCCCTCAAGGGCGATGGGCTTAAGAATCAGCAAAGAGAATGCGATGACGGATATAAGCAGATATTCCAGTATCCGCTTGCAGAACCGACTGAAGAGCTTGAGCATGTGCTCCTCATCATTTGCCACCAAAATCTTCGCCAACACTCTTTTTCCTTTATCCTAAGTTGAGCAATTTGTGCTGTTTGGGCAAAACGACATAAAAGCTTGCCCCCTCGCCGAGCCGGCTTTCCGCTTCTACGGTTCCTCCGAGTTTTTCAACAATGCCGCGAGTCACAAACAGGCCAAGACCAGTACCTTCACCCGGAGATTTGGTAGTAAAAAATGGTTCAAATACCGTTTCTATATGCTCTTTGGGGATGCCTTTGCCAGTGTCCCGCACTGTCAGCTTTATGCTATCATCCATACCCTCGAGGATTACGGTAATCTTGCCGCCAGACCCGGTAGCATGAATGGCATTGGTCAAAAGATTGATCATAACCTGTCTCAACTGGTAAAGATAGCTGGAAATAATGCCTGCAGAAGGATCCATTTCCTGCACAATTTCAACATCTTTGTTTTTTGCTTCCCTGCTTACCAGTGCAATGGCTTCGTCGACCAGTCTCTTGAGATCCACATCTGCCAGGACCGAATCATCTTTTCTTGCAGCCCCAAGAAGCTGATGCGTGATTCTTCTCGCTCTTTCAATGCTGCTTTGTATTTTCTGCAGGGCCAGCTCAAAATCCTGCTTTCGAGGCATCTGAGCCGTTTCTTCTTTTTTCAGAATCAGATTCATCCAGCCGACCGCTTCAGTCATGATCGCCAGGGGGTTATTGATTTCATGCGCGACTCCTGCCGCCAATGTTCCCAAAGAAGCGAGCCTTTCAGCGGCTATCATCTGCTGCCCCATCTGAGCCCTGAATTTTGCCTCTCTGAGTTTCTCTTCACTTACTTTGATCTTTTCGTCTCGCCTGATCTTTTCGTGGGCCTGTTTTATCTTCCCAAGGAGATGTTCGAGCTCTACAGGCTTATTCAGATAATCAAAGGCCCCACACTTCATCCCTTCAACGCCGTCCTGGGTGCTTGCATGCCCGGTCAGGAGTATAACCTCTGTCTTGGGATATTCTTTTTTGATATGACCAAGGACTTCTATCCCGTTCATGCCGGGCATCTTGACATCCAGAATCACCACGTCCGCAGGTTCCTTCGCAAGGATCGATAAACACTCCTCCCCGCTTCCCGCCTCTCTCGGGACTATGTCCCTCCATACAAGGCGCTTGGCAAGGGTCTGCCGAAAATCGGCCTCATCATCAACAAGAACAAGGTTTATGTTGCTCGTGGTCGTCATATTTGGAGCATCCTCCACTGACCCCCGCCAGGGGAAAGAAGATATGTAATGATTCCGGTAAGCAGCTTGGGGGAAAAGAGAGTATTTCTATACTTCTCCGACTTTTCTCAGAAGCAACCGGACTTCTGCCTGTCTGATCCGCTCTTCATGCTCCTCTTTTCTCTTTCTCGCTCCATTGACTTTCTCCGTCAGGCTATCTATATCCGCAGGCTTTAAGAGATAGTCAAAGGCGCCGAGTTTCATCCCCTCCACAGCGCTTTCCGCACTGCCATGTCCTGTAAGCATGATGACTTCAACCATAGGGAACCTTTTCTTGATCTCCTTTAATGCCTCTATGCCGTCCATACCCGGCATTTTAATGTCCAAAATGACCACATCAATGTCATTTCCTTCCAATTTAGTGAGACAATCCTGACCGTTGTAAACAGCGTCAACTTGCTCTCCCATCTCTTTCAACCTCAGGGAAAGCATTTCCACGAAATCTTTCTCATCATCGACTACCAGCACTTTAGTTGGTATTTTAATCATGGTACTCTTTCTCCTTTGTCTTTGCAAAAGGGTTAACCATTAATAAATTATACTATCTATTTTGACAGGTCAAGGCGATCATTTTCGCTCAACTCTTTTTTAATTTTCTGCCCCCCATCCACCCCCTGAGGACCAAACGGTCCGCAAGGGGATGGAGGCCAAAGGAGCCACCTGTCAGCAATAATTCCACTTCACTTCTTTTATTTTACATTTTATACCATAAATAACTAATATATTCAATATCAACAGAACCGATAAAATCAATTTTTAGACCAGCCCCAGGATTTTCCACCAGACTGCCGCCACAGCTATCAAAATAGCGAGCAGGACAGGAGTGGCAACAAGCCCGACCCTTGTGAGGTCAACTGCCTTGAACTGTCTGTAGCTGTAGGCAATGGCATTGGGCGGGCACCCGATAACGAGAAGCATGGCAAAGGATGTCGCTGTTCCGAGACAGAGAGCGAGTACCGTAGGATCTACCCCCTCCAATTCCGCCATCGGAATAACTATGGGCAAAATAAGGGCCGCGGCGGCAACATTGGCCATCGCATTTGTCACAAGCGCGCCAAATATCCCTACGCCGGCAAAGAGGAGCAGCCAGCCACCCCCTTGAATATATGGAAAGAAGAGGCTGGCAAAATAGGTGGCAGCCCCGGAATAGCCCATGGCCAGGCCGAGTGAGATGCCTCCGCCAAAAATAAAGAGCGCGGTCCCCCACTCGAGATCCTTATGAATATCCTCCCATTTCAGGACACCAGTGAGGATGAGAGCGGCAACGCCCAACATTCCGGTCACTGAGTAGTGTATGCCGTGAAACCCCTTTGTCAGCCAGAAGGCGAATGATATGCCGATGATAATAAGGGTCTTTTTTTCCAGCGGGGTCAAGGGGCCGCTCTCCTCGTCGAACTGGGGCAGCTTGTACTTCGGATTGGGCCGGTACACGAAATAGACAATCAAGACTACTACGGGTACGCAAAGCAGGGCCGCCGGAAAGCAATACATGATCCAGTCAAAAAAGGTGATCTCCAGTCCTGTGAATTCCTTAAGGAAAGCTGCGGCAACCATGCAGCGACCTCCGCCGACCAGGGATCCCATGCCCCCGCAGGAGCAGGCAAAGGGGAGTGAGAGCATCATGAATTTTGCAGTCTTGCTGTGAGGTTCGATGCCTGCCGCCTTCATCAGGGGAAGCATTGTTACAATTCCAATGGCGCAGGCTGCGGCGTCATGCATAAACGCGGAAGAGATGCCGAGGCCCATGGCGATGATAAACGTGAACTTGGTAACGCTCGTCCCCGCCTTCTTGACAATGAATTTTCCAAGCCGCACTGTAATCCCCGCCTTGTCTAACGAAATGGCGAAGATAAGGCAGCACATAATAAAGACGACCACAGGGTGCATATAGGGCGCCCATGCCTCCTTGACAGTCGCAACCTGCATGATTACAAGAAAAACCGCAATGCAGATGGCCGTAATCTCAAGCGGGATCGGTTCCGCCACAAAGAGAAAGATCAGTAATACAAGGACTGCGAGAAATCTGTGTGCCCTTGGAGAAAGACCATCCTCATAATTGACCTCAATTTCTGCGAGGTTCAGTTCAGCAGCTCTTTTCTCTATGAAATCCGCTGAACACTCCGGGCCTCCAGGAACTTTTGCCTCTACTTTGATAATTCCCTTGGCCAGGTCCCGTTCCGTAGAGATGTCTGTAAAGTGTTGACTAATGGATTGAAACGCTGCGTCACGCTCAGCGCCGGTTATTGTAAATTTTGTTCCCTCAGGTCTTGGTAACAACATGACGATAATACCAAGGCATATTGCAAAAACAAGCTGGACTCCTTTGTTCTTAAGAAACATTTTTCCTCCTTAACTCCCGGTGCAGCATACTTCGATGCTGCAATACGGACTAAAGTTGATTTCCAGTCTTTGACGGACAGAAGATGATAGACCAAGTCAGTACCCCATCATCACCCCCTTCCCCCTGTTTTTCGTTTCTGTTGTTGGTAAACCATTTTCTGTTGTTGGTAGACCATTAACCATTAATTTTACAAAGTTCAGACCTCGTCAAGTGGTCGAATCCTAATATGCTGAATCGTCATGCAATTGTTCCCCCACTCTACAATTCGACGATTCCTGAAGTCTTTTCCTGATAAGCTCTTTTAGGTGTTTCATGTCGACCGGTTTCGACAGATAGTCTGAACATCCGAAACTCTTGGCCCTTTCTCTTTTTTCCGATGACGGAAAGGCCGATGTCATTATTACCGGCAATTTCTTATCAATGGTCTTGAGCCTTGCCAGCACCTCTATTCCGTCCATCTCCGGCATGCAAACATCGACCACGGCAAGCTCAAAGGGGATTTCCCCTGCGAGTTGCAGAGCCTTTTCCCCTGACCCCGCACACTCAACTTCGTAACCCGCTTTGCCGAGCACACGTTTCAAAAGCACACACATATTCTCCTCATCATCAACGACCAGTAGCTTGTGCGCCATAGGTTTTTCCCGGTTCAATATATGGTGTAAATCTTCACAAATAAGTTCACGGCGTTATCAGTCGAAACCCTCAACGAAGTACCAATAAGTACGCATTGTTCGGATTTCTTCTTCTGGCCTTGTAAAATTAATTATCTGAAAATCTATAACTATACCTCGAAAGGCCACAAATTGCGGTTTTTCGCTGGCCATGAACACCAATAGTTGCGTTGCTTAGGCTTGCAATAGCCTGCTATTCCGCACCTTCGCGCCTTGCTCTTGATGCTCATTGCTCACCGAAAAAAACGCAATTTGCAACCTTCCGAGGTATAAATGATCAGTACAGATAGATAGGAATGTTTGTATTGCAGAAAGTATGCCAGGAAAAAGCCAAATCGGGTTTGAAGCGATAACATGTTGCATTGCCAGTTAATTAAAGATTATGAGCCCTCCTGCTCCGGTAGTAACGCCATCCCTTTCCCTTGTCATTGAAGGCGCCGGAACACCAAAAAACCATAGAAACCATGGTCGATCAGATTTTCCAACCCATTGTTATTGCTGTAACTATCAAACGTTATTATCCTCCTGGACTTACACATTGACCAACCTTGGACACTGTCCATTTTTTTGGACACTTTATGCGGCCCCCTCATCAGCCGAAACCCCCTTGCAGCTCTCAGGTGCAGGGTTGCCAGAAAAGAAGAAATATGATCATCAAACGATAACCTGTGGTATTAACAGACATGTTGAATAATTGCTTTTAATTAAACCTTGGGCTATGCCCGAGCGATCCTAAAAGGTTTTACCGTTCCGGCGAGAATATTGAACGGCAGAGTAAAGCGTTTTTTGAACATCGAACATCCAACATTGAACATCGAATGATGAAATCGCTTCGCTCCGCCAGTTTATAAATTGGCAGAATACCTTATTCAAAATTCGATGTTGGATGTTCGATGTTCGACGTTCATAGCCTTTTAGCTTGACGGCTACGTCCTTGATATTGGATTGTAATCTGCAGAAATCGCGATGCTTTTAGACCCCTTCGAGGGGTCTTCATCAAACCACCCGTTCCACGGGTGGTAGGTGATTTATGGTGAAGTCTCCGTATGGGCACTGTCCATTTCTTTGGACACCTTATAGTCTTACGAGCCCTTAGAGCCTGTTTAAAAAGTGAGAACCCTGCCCCTTGTATCGCCTTAACACTTCAAGGACGTAATCGATATCCTTTTCGGTATGATCGGCCGCAAGCTGAAAACGGATTTCCTCGTCGCCTTTAGGAACGACCGGATAATTCAAGCCTGTAGCCAGGATGCCGTTTGCAGTCAAATAGTCGACCAGTTGCGATGTCTTCTGCGTATCCCTGACCATTAAAGGCACAATTGGGTGCTCACTTGCAATAATCTCGCAGCCCAGGTCCACCAGCCCTTGTTCAAATCTTCTGGTCAGGTTTCGCAGTCTTTCCAATAATTGTCTTCCCTGTTCGCTGTCTATTATTTCCAGTGCCTTGATGGCCGCTTTGGCTTCTGCAGGGGTGATGGGGTTGGAATAGATATAAAACGGTGCTGTCTCTCGCAAATATTCGATAATGGTTGCAGAGGTGACGATATAGCCGCCGTTTACGCCCAGAGCTTTGCCCAGGGTGGCCACGATCATGTCGATACCCTGCGCTCCGGTATATTCTTCGGTTCCGCGGCCGGTTTGACCGAAGGCGCCGACTCCGTGAGAATCATCTACAAGGATATTTATTCCGCCTTCAAACTGCGGCTTATACCGGGCGGCGATTGCGCTAATTGCGTCTAATGGTGCGTAGTCTCCGCGCATGCTGAAAATACCATCGGTTACAATGAGTACCCGGCGCCCTTTGCTCAGCGCTTTTTTGATTTTTGCTTCCAGATCGGCCATATCAAGATGACGAAAGATGTGCTTTTCTTTAGGCCGGGCCAGCCGGATCGCATTGATTATACAATTATGGTTGAGTTCATCACTGATGATAATGGTTTCGCTGTCAATCAGCGGCGTGATCACGCCCATCACGGCGGCATAGGCCGAGCTGAAGATCATGGCTGCCTCACGCTGGTGAAAGGCAGCTAATTTTTTTTCCAGTTCTACATGGGGGCTGTAAGTGCCGCTGATAAAGCGCACCGCTCCGGGACCGGTGCCGAATTGTCTGGCAGCGGCTTCTTCGGCTGCAATGATTTCAGTATTTAAAGACAATCCAAGATAGGAATTGGAATTCAACTTCAAAAACGCTTTTTTCCCATACCCTGCGAGAAAGTAGCGCGGACCGTTTTTGCCTTCAGCCGGTTTGATACCGGTAATCACCTTTTCCCTGCCTTTGTGCAGACCGGTTGCTTTTAGTTCATCAAGTTTTTGTTGCAGCAGATCTTCTAAGGGAGTGACTGTCATGATGGATCCTCCAATATTTTAGATATGTTTTGGATCATATCCCGGGTCGTCATTTGCAGATCGTATTTCGGTTTCCAGCCCCATTCCTGCCGGGACGCACTATCATCCATACTGTCCGGCCAGGAGTCGGCGATTGCCTGGCGCAGCGGGTCGATTTGATATGCAATGGTGAAATCAGGTATCAATTTTTTGATTTCAGCAGCAATGGTTTCCGGGGCAACGGACATGGCCGTGACGTTAAATGCATTACGATGCTTGAGTCTGCCTGGATCTGCTTCCATAATCTCGATGGCTGCTTTCAGCGCATCCGGCATATACATCATGTCAAGACACGTCTCTGTTTTCAGATAGCAGGTGTATTTTTTATGCTTGACCGCCTCAAAATAAATCTCCACAGCGTAGTCAGTGGTGCCGCCGCCCGGTGGCGTCTTATAGGAAATCAGTCCTGGATAGCGTACTCCGCGGGTGTCCACCCCAAATCGTTTGAAATAATAATCACAGAGCAACTCACCCGCGACCTTGGTGACCCCATAGATGGTGGTGGGACGCTGAACCGTGTCTTGCGGGGTGTTTTGCAACGGTGTGGAGGGTCCGAAGATGGCGATGGAGCTGGGGGTAAACACTGCGCAGCCGTATTCCCGCGCTACTTCCAGGACATTGTAAAGTCCGTTGACGTTTACCTGCCAGCCCAGTTGGGGATTTTTTTCAGCGCTGGCTGAAAGCACAGAGGCAAGGTGGTATATCGTATCGACCTTGTATTTTTTGACCAGTTCGGCGATGGTATTGATCTGGGTGCAGTCGATATAGTGAAAGGGACCTGATTCGCGCAAAGCAGGGTCTGGTTTTTTGATATGACCTGCCGCAATAACGCTGGTGCTGCCAAGGTTTTCGCGCAACAAGAGGGTTAACTCAGAACCGATCTGTCCCGTGGCACCAGTCACCAATACTTTTTTCATAAGACCTATGCTCAATTTTTTAGTTGGTTTGAAATCGTAACATGATAAAATACACCCGAATATTCTATTCTTAATGGACAAACCATAATCCGGTCAATGCATTTGTCCTTTCCCCTACCATTGTGTAATTTCTATCAAACTATCAAATTGAAAAATAATTGACAAGTAACATTTAGATTTCATTATTATTTTTTGACTTCTATACATGAATTTGATAGATAAGATCGATCTGGAGGAAGGGGGCTGCATTCCTCTAAAGATTTTTTTCAAGAGACGGAAGGTGAATCATGGAACAGATGATCAGAATTTTCTTCGATCTTTTGCAAATGCCCTATGTAAGGGTGGGTTTTATCCTGGCGGGGTCAATAGTGGCGGCGCTCTTTGCAAGGCTTATTTTTACCCGCCTTATTTTGTCATGGAGCAAAAAGACCAGGACTCAGGTGGATAACCGGCTTGCAGATGTTCTTCACGGCCCTGTTGTATACTCAATTATCCTTGCAGGGATTGCCTTAGCGGTAGTGTACCTCAATTTCAAACCCACGATAAATTTTATAGCGCTTGGCATAGTAAAGACTTTTGCCGTGATTATCTGGGGAAGGGTGGCAATGCAGACAGGCACCATTTTGCTTGAGGTTCTTAGCCGTCAGGTGGACCGGGTTTCCTGGATTCAACCCAAGACCCTGCCGCTGTTCGAGATCGTGCTGAAGATCGTGGTGATCGGAGGATCGCTCTACTTTGCATTTGTAGCCTGGCACATAAACGTTACTTCATGGATTGCCTCGGCAGGGATAGTTGGTATCGCGGTTGGTTTTGCGGCCAAGGACACTTTGGCGAATCTCTTCGCTGGTGTATTTATTCTCGCGGATGCGCCGTATAAAATTGGAGACTTCATAATTCTTGAAAGCGGAGCAAGGGGTGTGGTTACGGATATAGGCATACGCTCTACCCGCCTCCTCACCCGCGATGATGTAGAGGTTACCCTGCCGAACGCTGCTATCGCGAACAGCAAGATCGTCAACGAAACCGGAGGGCCCTACCAGAAGATGCGAGTCCGGGCCAAGGTATCGGTTGCCTATGGCAGCGACGTGGATAAGGTGCGCGAAATCCTGCACGCCTGCGTCAAGAACATAGACCACATCTGCGACCAGCCGGAGCCACGGGTCCGCTTCCGCGAGTTCGGAGACTCCGGGCTTTTGTTCGAACTTCTTACCTGGATTGACGAGCCAGTGTACGTAGGCCTTGTACTCGACAGTCTCAACACTAAGATCTACAAGACGTTCAACGAAGCAGGGATAGAGATCCCCTACTCAAAGCATGACGTGTACATAAAACAGATGCCGGAAATAACCAGCACATAAAACTTTATCCAGCTACGTTTGTAAGATTTTTTTTAAATCAAAACTCAAAAAAAGGATAATAAATGGAAAACAAACTACAGCTTCTTATGGAAAAGATAAAAAAACTGGAAAAAGAACTTGCCGAGGAAATTCGAAAGCAGGAGGAGATATTTTTTTATAAGATCCGCGGCGGAAAAGTGCTTTTTGAAAAGAATGTCAAAAAAAAGCATAAGGCTATTGTTAAAACTGTTTTACGTTATTTATCCGATGCAGAGCCATTGAACATTCTGACTGCACCGGTAATATGGTCTTGTATTTTCCCTGCCTTATTCATGGATTTATTCGTAACGTTTTATCAGGCTATATGCTTTCGAGTATATGGCATACCCAGGGTGAAACGAAACAAATACATTGTGATAGATCGTCATTCTCTCAGTTACCTCAATGGAATTGAGAAACTGAATTGTGCATATTGCGGATACGTTAACGGGTTGATTGCATATGTCCAAGAAGTGGCCGCAAGAACTGAGCAGTATTGGTGTCCAATTAAACATGCCAGGAGAACCGCTTTAATTCACAGTCGGTACAGCAAATTCTTTGAATATGGTGATGGAGATAGATACAGGAAGGAAATAGAGGAAGTTCGCAGGTCCTTTGATGATATCAGAGAAGGAAACTCGGAAAACTCGTTGGTGAATAGTTGACATTTATATTGAATAAGGAAATTTTATGAAATTAGGAATAATAGGACTTTCGCAGTCCGGGAAGTCTACCATATTTGAGGCTTTAACAAAAAACACAATAGAAATCGGGAACAAAAGTAAAGACCATATAGCTGCTGTAAGGGTTCCGGACGGGCGCGTGGATTTTTTAAGCGATATGTATAAGCCTAAAAAAACCATTTATGCTCAGGTTGAGTATTTTCTGCCCGGCATAGGAACGCAGAGCAAAGATAAAAACAAGGAGCAGAATATATGGACTAAAATAAGAGATTGCGATGCTTTGATCCATGTGGTTCGCAACTTTGCAGGATTTGGTTTTGAAGAGCCGGAGCCTTTCAGTGATTTTATTAAACTTGATCAGGAATTTATTATTGAAGATCTCGTTGTTATTGAAAAACGTCTGGAGCGCCTGAAACAGGACATGCAGCGCGGCAGGGATATAAATAAGGAGGAAGTCACTCTTTTAAAAGAATGCCTTGACAGTCTTGAAAAAGAGATACCTTTAAGAAAAAACAGCGATCTATCCTCTGCGCATATTTTAAAGGGTTATGCGTTTGTGTCAGCAAAGCCGAAGCTGGTTTTGTTTAACAATGAGGATGATGACGACGGAATCCCCGATACAGAAGATGATATAACTTCTAAAGAAGACTGCATGGTAATAAGGGGCAAGCTGGAGCAGGAGCTTGCGCAGATGTCCGTTGAAGATACAGAAGACTTTCTTAATGAGTTTAATATTACTGCTTCAGCTATGGACAGGGTTATCAAGCGGTCATATGCGCTGCTGGGTCTTATCTCTTTTTTTACTGTCGGCGAGGATGAGGTAAGGGCATGGACAATAAAGAAAGGAGCAACAGCGCTTGATGCTGCCGGAGTGATTCACACAGACTTCCAGAAAGGATTTATACGTGCAGAGGTTCTTTCCTATAATGATCTTATGGATGCCGGTACATATAACGAGGCAAGAAAGAAAGGCACTGTCAGGCTCGAGGGCAAAGAGTACTGCGTTCAGGATGGAGATATTATAAATTTTCGTTTTAATGTTTGACGGCTTCGCAAAAAGTCCATTTTCTGCGTTGCGCTGCATTCTTCGTCATTGCGGCGTAGCTAAGTACGCATCCTGCGGATGCCGCGATAGCGGTAATACTTGGCATAGTCATTTTCTTACTTGCCTTGAGATGTATCAGTAACATTTTTTGATGCGATTTTTTTTAATTTTTGAGCGAGCCCTAAGGCTTTATTAGAAATCGAAATTACTTCTATTTTTTCGATCGACTTTACCCACCGGTCTGCCATAAGGTCTTTAGAAATTAACAGAATGAACTTACCTCCGCTATCAATGGATTGCCCATCAATGCGATCAGCAATTATGATTCGATCACCAAGAGGGTTCAGGAAGACTTCGCCGTAAGATAAAAGCGAGCGGTAGCCATCCGGTGCAGAAACTATAAATACAGTATTCAAATCGGGCTTTATGCCGGTATTTTCAAGAATCTGTTTTAATGAGGCTCCACTGGCTTGCAATATGCCATGATATCCTTTTCCTTCCCCGATTTTTTTGAGCCTCATATTTTTTCTGGGATATTGTGAAATATCGCTGAGAGATAAAGGTTTTATGCCATATCCGGTAATTCTGAATTGTTTAGAAAAGAGCTTCGGCTCTTTTTTG
Source organism: Deltaproteobacteria bacterium (assembly GCA_030272815.1). Lineage (GTDB taxonomy): Bacteria > Desulfobacterota > Desulfobacteria > Desulfobacterales > ETH-SRB1 > B13-G4. The sequence continues at coordinate 13,931 of JAJSZT010000032.1, read as the reverse complement.
ACATTAATAATAGGGGTTATATCTATCACTTCGATGTCTGTAACTTCTTCCAGAGAACGGTCAGCATATGAGTCTCCCGCCACCACCAGTTTGGGGAAGCATATATTACGATGAAGCTGGTCAATCAGCGGCTTATAAAATTCAAGACTATGACATCCTTTGCAATCTTTGTGAGGCATTATTGGGACTGCTGCTGTTGCTATGAGTATTTCTCCAGGGTTTCTGTAAAAAACTTCTCCCCATGACAAAATAATCTGAGCGCCTTTTTTATTCCGGATTGCTACGGCAAGATCTACTGATTTCGAGAATTCTTTTTTATTTTTTTTAATACAGGCCAGTTCGAGCAATGTCCTGATTGGAACTCCACGATAGTGAAATACACCTCTGAATTCACCGTCTTTTGTTACTTCATTCATCTGAACCTGTGTGCTTTGGAATTTTGTCAGGTCTTGCATGGAAATATTTAAAGGGTTCTTTACCAGACCATAAAGACTCAAAGAATCCTTAGAATCTGCAAAGACATATCCAGTAAAAAAAGTTACAATAAGAAAAACACATAGAAAGTATTTTTTCATGTCAAACTCCTTTTGATAGAAAGGCAAATTGAATGCTTAGGGCTCGGTCAAAAATAACTTGGCATTTTTGCATCCCAACTTCACCATATCTTTCTTCGATCTTCATTCGCAAAAATCCTCGAAATAGCCCGCTATTCCTGCGGTTTTGCTCAATCAGATCGATGAAATCTACGGCAAATTTGGGCGCAAATTCTACCAACTTATTTTTGACCGAGCCCTTAGAATTTTCCCTGCAACTGAACAAAAAAAGTCCTTCCCTCTCTTGGATATCCAGAAGCAAACTCATATTCTTTATCAAAGATATTTTTTGCTCCTGCCTCTATATTCATAAATTCTGTTAGCTTGCCGATTGCTTTGGCATCAACTGTTGTAAAGCCGCCAAGTGTCAGCCACTGGCTGGTATCAGGGTCTTCATAATATCTTTTTGAGTTCCATTCCAGCTTTGCAAAGAAAGATAGCCAGTCATATATTTTAAAAAGATCGCTTACATATAGCTTATGCTTTGGCCTTTCTTCCAAGTGATCGCTGGTCCTATCGGAGGATCTGTCCTCTGCTTCAAGAAAAGTGTAATGGAGTTCTGCATTGTGTTGTCTAAAATAGTCTGACTTAAAACTGAATTCCAGACCTTTGTATCGCGCTTCACCTATATTTTGATACTGGTCAGTCTTAGGGGCAACTCGTTTTTTAACAATTAGATCATCTATATCCGAGTAAAACAGAGTAAATCCTACATTAGTATTTCCCGGCAGATATTTGTCTGTACCAAGTTCATAATTTACAGCTTTTTCTTCTTTTAAGCTGTGATTTGGCAAGTTTCTGCCCAAAAGGCCGGAATACAGTTCAAGCATTGTTGGAAAACGGGTCTTTCTTCCAACGGAAAAATGCAAAGTCATATCTTCAGCAACATCCCAGCTTATACCGGCCTGAGGATTAAGTGCATGTTCATCATCGCGTAAAGCTCCGCCGTTGGCATATCTGGGATCATGAATGTCATAACTTGCGCCGAGTAAAACAGAAATGCTCTCTGTAAGTTTTATGTCATCCTCTATACCGTAAGAGTATGTATCGGTTTCATAGCGTTCCCAGGTGGAACCGTAATCATCCTGTTCCTTATGAATGTCTTCATTAAAATGAAAAGAAAAACTGATACTGTTTTTCTTTAGATAGTCTGTACAGATAACTGCTGAAATGCCATTGCTGTTGTCATCATAAGTGCTATGCCATGAAGATTTTTCGTCCTGTGTTGTAAAGGTAGTGTCATCATAGGAATCCAATACATTATAGTATTCATCTCTGAAGAATCGGGTTTTAAGCAGCAGTTTTTCTGTTATCTCGGTATTTCCAATAAGATAATATGTGGTTTTTTTCCAGTCGGTAAAGCGCCAGTATCTGGGGTTGTCATCTGTTGTGTGAGGCGGAAGCCCCCACTCGCTGTTAACAAAGTTTACACCAAATGCATATTCATGACCCTGAGTCGGCAAAAATCCTATCTTAAAAGAACCGCTCTTCTGATCAATATCCGAGTTTTCTCTTTTTCCTCCATCTTCATTGACTGTAGAATCGAAATTTTCAGGCAGTCCAAAACCTTCGGAATCTAAATATCCGCCATTCATGGTAACATAGAACTTGTCCACCATTGAGCCGAGGTTTACATTGGCATTCCACATATTGTGCTCGCTGATTCCAACCTTAAAATCTCCTTCAAAGGTATTTTCTGGTTTAATCGACACGATATTTACAACACCTCCCATTGTATTGGGGCCATAGAGTACAGAGCTGATACCTTTAGTTATGACAATTTTTGAGATATTGCCTGTAGGAAGCTTCCCTGTATCAACATATCCGTCATTAGGAATTGAAATTGGTATCCCATCATAAAAAACAGAAATATACCTCTGGCTGAATCCCCGGATGTTAATGTTTTTTTCATTTTTAGTGCCTACTGAAATTGTGACACCTGGTGCTGTATTTATTGCATCAGAGACATTTAATGATGTTGTTAGTTCAATTTTTTCTTTGTCTACCGAATCTACGGTTGCGACTTTGGTAATAGTTTCGGCCTTTCCTTCCACAACTATCTCTCCCAGATAGAAGATACGCTTATCGCCATTGCTTTCAGGTATATTCTGAATATCCTGTCCTGATGCCGCACCGATATGCGCAATAAAAGTTAAAGTTAATACCAGCATGATTTTTTTCAGGAACATCAGCATAATATCAATATATCTCCTTTATAGACTTAAAAAGGGTGAATGGTTTACCCTGAGAAAGTTGATAATTTAGAGTTAATGTTATTATATGTCAATATATTTCTTGTATAATTCATAAATGATGTTATTATAACAAATACTGACAGATAATAACGCATACATAATTAATATTGAAAATCGGTTTAGGAATAATGTTTATTTTCATGGAGCATTTGTGGAAGAGTTGGCACTCAGATTGTCAGGGTTCAATCTTCATCGCTTTCTATTCTTGAACCGTGAATCCGAGTAGCTACAGTTAATTTTGATAATTAATAAAATATATTGACGCAAAATAACTTAAAATTATATGTAAACAATTATGAAGAAACTACTTTCAACAAAAGAAGCCGCCCAATTTCTGGCTGTAAACGCGAAGATGATATATTCTCTTGTTGCAGAAAAAGGACTGCCTGCAACAAAAATTACCGGCAAATGGCTTTTCCCCAGGCATCTTGTAGAGCAATGGATTGAAACAAACACCATAAATTATCCGGAATCCACAACCCAGCTTCCTCCTTACGAAGGGCTTCTAATTATAACTGGAAGCAACGATCCTCTACTTGGAAGAACAATTTCTCTTTTTAATAGTATACACTCAAATCATATCGCTGTATTCGGAAATTTAGGAAGCATGGGGGGGCTTAGGGCTTTGCGGCAGAATAAATGTCACATGGCGTCAAGTCATCTGTTGCAGGATAATGAGGAAGAATACAATTTTGAGTTTGCTAATCAAGAGCTTGAGAAGATGCCTGCTGTAGTTAATTTTTGCCGTAGGGAACAGGGTATAATTATACAAAAGGGGAATCCAAAAAACATTAATAAAATTTCAGAACTGGCAAGAAAGGGGATAAAGATTGTAAACCGCCCTATCGGTACTGGCACACGTCTTTTGCTTGACAGGGAGCTTAAGAAACAAGGTATCGAAGGCAAAAAGATTAACGGTTATCATAATGAATTTACCAGCCATCTGGATATTGGTCTTGAAATTCTTTCGGGAAGAGCTGATGCCGGACCTGGCATAAGCGCTGTTGCCGGGCTTCTTGATCTTGATTTCATACCTATTCGCTGGGAAAGATACGACCTTATGATTTCAAAGGAGCGCTTTTTTGACAAAGGTGTTCAGTTCTTTCTCGGGTTGCTTGTTGAGGATTCCTTCAGGAAACTCGCCGCAACTTATTCAGGATACGACCTTAAACTTTCAGGCAAAGTGGTTTATCCAAAAAACAACTAGCTTTTATCGTTTAATAGGGAAAAAATGAAGAGAAGAAATTTAATTTTAAAAGTAATACTGCCCGTGATAGCAATTTTACTGATTTACGGGGTTGCGCTTGGTGAAGATAAAATTATTAAAATGGCTACGACAACAAGCACTCAAGCATCCGGCCTGCTTGATATACTTCTTCCTGAATTAGAGAACGATACGGGAATTCGTGTAAAGGTATTTGCTAAAGGTACGGGTGCAGCCATTCGGGATGGGATGGATGGCAATGTGGATGTGATCTTTGTTCATGCAAAGGAAAGAGAAGAAGAATTTATAAAAGAGGGCTACGGCACAAAACGCTATGCTGTAATGCATAATGATTTTGTAATACTGGGGCCTTTGGATGACCCAGCCGGTATACGTGGACGAACTAATGCAACCGTTGCATTGGCAGGGATAGTCAAAGCCAAAGCTTTGTTTATATCCCGTGGTGACGACAGCGGTACTCACACCAAGGAACAGGCTCTTTGGAAAATATCGGGCGTTTCTTTAGAAGTGAGAAAAACCGAGATATTAAAAAAAGGGAAGAAAACAGAAATTTGCTTTGTATTTCCTGAAAATTCCATGGACTGGTATATTTCAATAGGGCAGGGTATGGGAAAAACAATAATATATGCTGACGAGAAACATGCATATACCCTTTCTGATAGAGGTACTTATATAAAATATAAATACGGCAGGAAAGAAAGCATTGATTTGGAGATCATGTGTGAGGGCGATTCTTTTTTAAATAATCCCTATGGCGTGATTCCTGTCAATCCTGCCAGGCATCTGCATGTGAAACATGAACTGGCTGAAAAGTTTGCAACCTGGCTTATCTCACCTAAAGCGCAGTCCCTGATAGCAAATTACAGGCTTATGGGAAATCAGCTTTTTTATCCGGATAATATGTAATTACATAGGTGGATAGACTGAAGACTGAAGGCTGTCAGGGAGCTTCAGCCTTCAGCCTATCCACCTGAGTAAGTTACCATGGAACTTCTAACTGACAGCTTTTTATCCGCAATTCTTCTTATTGCATCCTTGGATCCTGAAGTGCTTTCAATTGTATGGGTATCTCTTAAGGTGAGCGGTATTTCCACTTTATTCGCAAGCCTGATGGGCGTACCCCTGGGTTTTTTAATAGCTTACGGATCTTTTAAAGGTAAGCGTATTCTTATAATATGCTTAAATACAATGCTTGCCCTTCCCACTGTGGTTATAGGTCTTTTTGTATATTCATTTATCTCAAGAAGAAGTATTCTTGGTTCTTTAGATCTGCTTTACACTCAGAAAGCCATAGTTATTGGCCAGATCATACTAATCCTGCCCATAGTAGCAACCCTGACAATAGCTGCTATAAGCAGGATTGATGAAAGATACCGTAAAACCGCCATGACTTTAGGAGCTAATCGCCGGCAGACAGCCTGTGTAATATTCAGAGAGGCCAGGTTTGGGATAGTTGCTGCAGTGATAGCCGCATTCGGCAGAGTTATCGCTGAAGTGGGTATAAGTATGATGCTTGGAGGAAATGCGAAAGGTTTCACGCGTACTATGACTACTGCTATGGCATTGGAATACGATAAGGGAGAATTTATCCTGGCTGTAGCTCTGGGTATTATATTGCTGGTATTAAGCTTTGGTATTAATCTCATTTTTCATTTTTTCCAGGGGAGAACCAGAACCTGATGCTTTATGTATTATCAAAGATAACCAGGAAATATGGTTCAAGGACAGTCCTGGACATTCATTTAATGGAAATTGAACAAGGAAAAATTTACGCTTTGCTTGGTCCAAACGGTGCCGGCAAAACAACTCTTTTGAATATTCTCGGTTTTCTTGAGGCTCCTGCCACTGGAGATATCTTTTACCATTCAACTCCGGTAAGTTTTTTCGAGTCTTACCTGCAAAACTTGCGCATGGAAGTAGTTATGATAGATCAGCACCCCATTTTATTTACAGGCACGGTTTATAAAAATGTGGAATTTGGCTTAAAAATCAGGGGGATTCCTCAAAAAAAGAGGGAAATTATTATTGAAGAAACTCTTGATCTTGTTGGAATGAGTGATTTTGTCCAGGCTCGGGCGCACCGGCTTTCAGGCGGTGAGACTCAGCGGGTAGCACTTGCCCGAGCGCTGGCTGTTTCCCCTGAAGTACTTTTGTGTGACGAGCCCACTTCGAATTTAGATGTGGAAAATCAGGCTGCTATTATAAATACTCTAAAGCAGATAAATGAACAAAGAAAAATAACCATAATGTTTACAACGCACTACATGTATCAGGTCTCTTTATTAGCCCACCATACTTTTTTCCTTGACCACGGCAAACTCGTTCCCGAGATCCATGAGAACATTTTGTAACTAATCAGGTTCACAGTTCAGGGTTCACGGTTAGAGGTCCCTGCTATGCTTATTAATAATGCCGGATCGTTAATTGTGGAGGGATTTTTCCTACAATAAAATAAGGTGGAATCTTTCTGACGACTATAACTATTTGAATCTATTAAATGTTATTAGCAGGTTATTTCATACAGTCAAATTATTTCTTTTAAAATCTGATGGTTGTAAGCTATGCTTTTTTAGAAGATCATAGATATCGGAGCGGTATCTCTCAGCAAGTCTTGCGGCCGTACTTACATTGCCTTCAGTTAATGACATTAGTTTATAAATATAATTTTTCTCGAAGTCATTTTTTGCTTTTTTCATAGGTTTTATCCTGTCATCTTCAATAGTTTTATTTGTCTGAAGCAGTAGTTCATCACTAATGACATCCTTTGCGGTCATTGCTACTGCATACTCTATAGCGTTTTCTAATTCTCTTACATTACCAGGCCAGGAGTAAGATAAAAGCTTTTGAAGTGAATCTGTAGAAATTCCTTTAATATTTTTATTCATTTCTTTAGAAAACTTTTTTATGAAATGATCTGCTAAAAGAGGAATATCTTCCTTCCTTTCCCTGAGTGATGGAAGATAAATCGGTATGACGTGAATACGGTAAAACAGATCTTTACGAAAACTACCTTTTTTTACCTCATTTTTCAGGTCCTTGTTAGTTGCTGTGAGAATTCTGGCATCTGATTTCATAAGTTTTTCAGCACCAAGTGGATAAAAATGCTTTTCCTGAAGTACGCGCAAAAGTTTTGCCTGCATTAGTTCGGACATCTCCGAAATTTCATCCAGAAAAATAGTACCACCATTTGCCTGAGCAAAAAAACCTTTTTTATTCTTTATAGCACCCGTAAAGGCTCCTCTTTCATAGCCGAACAGTTCGCCTTCAAGAATGCCCTCTGGAATAGCAGCACAGTTTATTGCTACAAATGAATTGTTTTTTCTGGAACTTAAAAGATGTAAAGATTTTGCTACAAGCTCCTTTCCGGTACCGCTCTCGCCGTAGATACATACATTGGAATCTGTTTCTGCTGCTCTGGATACTTGTTCCATGACCTCTTGCATCTTTTTGCTTTTGCCAATGATGTTTTTAAACCCGTATCTTTCACCAATTAGCGCTTTAAGCCTCCTTACTTCCCTGGAAAGACTGCTCTTTTCAAGGCCATTTTTTATCTGGAGAATAAGTTCCCTGTGATCAAACGGTTTAACAAGATAGCCATATGCTCCCTGCTTCATAGCTTCTACTGCGGTCTCAATGGTTCCATATGCAGTAAGTATGATAACAGGTATTTCGGGAGATATGCGACTGATATTCTTCATTAATTCAATACCATTTTCTTCTGCAATCCTAAGATCGACAAGTGCCAGATCAAGCATATTATTTTTGGCAACACTTATTGCATCATTTGCATTGATTGATGTAACAACTTTATAACCTTCAGCAGCAATTCTTAACCTTAATACCTCAAGCATATTATCATCATCATCTACAATTAATATATTTTCATCTGCCATTTTTTCTCCCGCTTAATCTTTATACGAGCGCACCCTTTTTTTTTCTTCAATCACTATATCTATTTCTTTTAATTTTCTAATTTGCTTTTTTAATGTTTCTATATTCTGCCTATACTCCTTTTGACCGTTTTCCAAATAATCTACTGTTTTTTCAAGATGTTTGATCTTGTTGTCGCTTCGAATAAGCTCAGTAATGATTGAAGCAAAAACTATGGCTTTATTTCTCAATCTACTCTGTGAAAAGTCATTGATAATACTCTGGAAACAAATAAGAGACTTTTTGTAATCTCTTTGGGGATTATCGGGATAAGCATGGATTAAGCCAATATTAAAAAGGGCTTTATCTCCAGGCTCACTATGTGGAAATAGGCTTAAAATCCTTTCATTCTCTATTATTGCATTTTCATAGCTTCCTTTAAACATAAGATTTTCTGCCTTCTCAACATGCTTCCGCACCTCCCATTTCTTTTGAAAATTCAGTAAATGGGTACATCCGCTGCATAGTAAAATAAAGCCTAAAAGACAGGCAGAGTAAAAGAAAAGATACTTCCCTTCCCTTTTTCGCTTTTTACCCATATATTTCCTCCGTGAGCTGTAACTATATGACGTGCTATATACAGACCCAATCCTGTACCTTTTCCATGGAATATTTTAAACTTATCGAATATTTCTTTAATACTGTTTTCAGAAATTCCACATCCGTTATCCGACACAGAAACCACAATAAACTCCCCTTTTTTATTAGTAACATGCTCAGGTGTTTTTTTATCAATCAAGGAGCCTGTTATCATCACCCTTCCCATCTCTGGCGTAAATTTCAAAGCATTGCTCAGGAGATTATCAAGCACCTGGCATATCTTTTCAGCGTCAATATTGACAAAGGGCAGTTTGTTGTCAAGTTTTACCTCGAGTTTAATTTTTTTCTTTTCAGCAATTGGTTTGATCTTTATGACACTTTTTTCAATTAGAGGATAAAGGCTGTATCTCTCCATATTATATTCCATCATTCCTGCGTCCATCCGAGAAAGATCAAGAATGCTGTTTACAGAATTTATTAATCTCTCACACTCTTCGCTTATGATACTTAGAAGTTTAAGCTCTTTGTCAGCAGAATCTGTCGCCGGGATAGTACCATAAGAAAGCATGCTTACTGCTTCTCTGATAACCGCTAAAGGAGTCCTAAGTTCATGTGATATGTTTGAAATTAGATCTGCTTTCATCTCGTCTATCTTTTTTAAACGATCACACATATAATTGAAGGCAGTTGCAAGTTCTTTTATTTCAGGGGGTGACTGTATCGACAAATGATTCTCAAACTTGCCCTTGGCAATCTTTCTTGTTCCTTTAATAAGTATTAGTATAGGACGATTAATGGTTCTTGCGTTCATAAATGCTATCATAATTGCCATTATAATTGCCGTTAAGGTCAGTATTGATGTGATCTTCTTTGCATGGGATCCAATTTCACCCGAAGTTTTTATCTTTCTATCTATGTCTGCCTTTGAAATTCCTATTAATTCTTCCAGGTTATGAGTTATTTTATCAATATACTTTTTTTTGTCATCTTGATACTCGTCAATTGGATATTTGTTTTTATTCTTTATAAATTTTTTTTCGTTTTTCACGGCTAAAAGATATTGACCATGCAACTCCTCTATTTCGGCAATCAAGCTTTGCTTTTCTGATGTATTTAAAAGATTTTTTATCTGCCCCAGGTCTTTCTGAAAGTATTTTTCAGTTTCAGAAAATTGCTGGTAAAAATCTCTATCCTTTGAAACGATAAACTTTTTTTCAAAGCCTCTCTGAGAAAGGCTTGTATCTCTTAACCTGTTTGATGTCCTTATAACCTCTTCATCAACAGAACTGATGGACTGAATGATTTTGTTTAATTTCCAAAGTGTATTAAAAGTATATACACCTAAGCCTGCTATTATTATAAGAATTACGAGATATCCTATAATAAGTCTTTGAAAAATTGTATATTGATTATTTCTTATCTTATGAGCCATTTGTAGAAACAAAAAACTTTTGAATTATTTTGATCAATAGAGAAAGAATTCTATGGAAGAATATGAGGAAAGAAGACGAATACAGCAATTATTCCTGATGCAGATGGATGGTTCTGCAAGAGTCTCTAACTATTAGTTTATTCTCGGACTTTTTCGTCTGTCCGTGCCATTACGCCTGTCTATGCCGTTTCTTCTCTCCGGAAAGTGCATTGTATAAAAAAACTGCCGGCGATCAAGTAAAAAACGTCTGCCCCCATTGTCTCTAAGCTTTAACTTCTCAAGATAATCTTTCATGTCGAATTATACCTCGGAAGGTTACAAATTGCGTTTTTTTCGGTGAGCAATGAGCATCAAGAGCAAGGCGCGAAGGCGCGGAATAGCAGGCTATTGCAAGTCTGAGCAACGCTGCTATTGATGTTCATGGCCAGCGAAAAATCGTTATTTGTGGCCTTTCGAGGTATAACTATTAAGATAATTTGCGCTTTAGAGTTGAAGGAGGTTCTAAATTAAGATCATTTATTTTATATAATAAAGTCTTATAACTAATTTTTAATATCTTGCAAGCCTTACTACGGTTCCATCCTGTTTTGCCAAGTACATAAGAAATTACTTCTTTCTCAATTCTGTCTAAAACTTTTTTCTTTATTATTTTAAGTGACAACGATTCAAGGCCTTTTGTTTCTAAATCGCCAGGATCTAACAAATCTGAAACAATTGAGGATTCATCTGATTGTTTTACAGCTAAATTTGTCGGCAGGCTGCTACTATTAAGCTCATTAACAACCTCTTCCCAATCCTTTAATACAACTACTCTTTTAAGCACATTCTGAAGCTCTCTAACATTTCCCGGCCAATGATATGCTAATAAACTATCCATAACTTTTTTACTGGGTTTTAAAAGCTTATTAGTATTAAAATGGTTAGAATATCTTTGTATGTAGTATTCAATTAAAGGAGAAATATCTTCAGGCCTGTTGCGAAGAGGAGTAATATAAAATTTAATAATGTTTAGCCTGTAATATAAATCCTCTCTGAATTTACCATTTTTAAGATCTTGTTCTAAATTATGATTTGTTGCCGCTATAACCCAGGCATCGGTTTTTATATCTTTTTCTGATCCAAGAGGGGAAAACTCACCACTTTGAAGAACATGAAGAAGTTTGGACTGAAGAGAAATAGACATATCGCCAATTTCGTCTAAAAATAATACGCCCTTATGGGCCAGCCTGAATTTGCCTCTTCTTCTTTGATTCGCCCCTGTAAAAGCACCCTGTTCGTATCCAAAAAGTTCACTTTCAAGCAATCCCTCGGGTAATGCTGCACAATTGACTTTTATAAATGGTTTATCTTTTCTGGGAGAACTAAAATAGAGATTTTGCGCTACAACTTCTTTGCCGACACCACTTTCTCCGGATATTACAACATTTAATCCAGTATCGGAAACATGCTTAATCAGCTCCCTTATACTTTCAATTGCTTGACTAACGCCAATTAAAGGTGGGGGTATGTTCATTTTTATTTATTACCTTAATTCTGCAAGTGTCGAGTTTGCCGCAGCCGCAAGGCGTGAAGCTGTGGTATTATGAAACAAAAACCGGCCGAGCGTGAGCTTCAGCTCAAGTGTGATACATTCAAAACAGGAAACTGTTTGAGCGCATTAAAAATCGTTAAGAAAAAACCTTGCAGGATCTTGTTATTGTTTATGCAGGTTTTTAGGTATCATTATTATTATTTTTAGAGAGTAGCTTGGAAATCAAATTATCAAGTTCAGAAAGTTCAAATGGTTTTTTTAACACCAAATCTGCTTGTGACTCCGTGGCTAATGCCTCAGGGTGTTCACCCCAGCCGGTTATAGCAATAATGGGAATTTCAGGACGCTTTTGCTTAACTATTGATATGACACCTACTCCAGTTATGTGAGGCATAACAAGATCTGTAATAATAAGATCAAAATCTTTATCTTCAGACTCGAACAATTTCATCGCTTCCAGACCGTTAGAGGCTGTAACAACAGTATACTTTTTTTTCCTTAAAAATTTACTTAATACAGCCAGGATGTCTTTGTCGTCGTCAATTAATAATAATTTATATTTTTTCTTCATTTCAGTTTTAACCCGCATTTTTCATGAACAACTCTATCCCCGTCACCTGATTCTTAAATTATCTTTAAATTATATTATTATATAAATTTTGGCAAGTATATTTTCAAAAAGTGTATTTTTTTTCACAATAGCAAGGAAAATATTTACCCAGATATATGAAAAACATTGCCTATTTGTTTAAATTAATATAAAAAATAAAGCAAGTTAAAAAGAGTTTTACAAAAATCCGATATAAATTTTGTTTATTATTGGTATTAATTTTCACAGGATACATTATATGTTGCGGCTCTTTTATTAAGTATTATTGAATTGGCATATAAATTGCTTGCCAATATAGGCCAGGGGTCAGAGGACATGTATCCTGAAGATAAAAATAAAATAATTATTATAGAAACAAATCAAGATGCCAGAGATTATTTAAGATCGATAATATCTGGACTGAGTTATATAACATTTTGTTTTGAAAAAGAATCAATATTCCTTGATAACCTGTCACCGCTTAATCCAAATCTGGTTATAGTTGGTTCTCTTTCTTCAGAAAGGGTTTTCAGGCTTATAAATACAATTAAGATGATTAATTATAGTTTGCCTGTATTAATTATTTCAAATGATTATGGCATTAAAAATTTTATTGATATAAATGGTTTTACTGATGTGCTGACAATAAAGACACACTTTGAATTATCTGAATTTAAAAAAATAATAACTGGTATTCTTAAAAAAAATACTAATGTGAAAAGATCTCAGAAACATCCTTTTATAATTGGTAACAGTTGCTCAATGGTAAAAATTAAAAAAAATATTCCCCAATTGAGTCGTTCTAAAGAAATAGTTTTTATTAGTGGGGAAAGCGGAACAGGAAAGGATTTGATTGCTAAACATATTCATTACAAATCAGATAGAAAGCAGAAGCCCTTTATTAAATCAAGCGGTTTAACATTTTCTCGTGAAATTGTTGAACAGGATTTCATTTGCAAGAGTCAAATTTTTTCTGTATCACGAAATTCACAGTTGAGTAGTTTGGAAATGGCAAACAAAGGAATTCTTTTCCTGGATAAAATAGAAGAAGTGCCTGCTTCATTTCAGGCAAAACTTGTTCAACTCATTGAAAACAACTACATTACAGAAACTTGGGGTAAAACAAAAAAAACATATGATATAAGGATGATAGTTTCTGCCGGAACTGATCTTGAATTATTTGTCGAAAAAGGTAAGTTTCGAAAAGATCTTTATTATCGTTTAAATGTATTAAGGATAGAGATTCCTCCGCTTAGAGATCGTAAAGAAGATATTCCGCTCTTGATGGATTTTTTTACCGACAAATTTTGTAGAGAATCCGGGAAAAGTCATTATGAGCTTTCTGATGAAATTAAGAACAGATTCTGCAGTTATCTATGGCCTGGAAATGTTAAGGAGCTTGAAAATTTAGTAAATAAAACAATTATGCTTGGTGATAAGCAAAACATAATTAACAAATTGAACAATAAATATAAATTCCAAGATATTAATAGTTACTGTAAAGATATTTATCGCCTTGCAGAACTTGCAGATTTAAAAAATTATATGAATGATTTTAATAAAATATCACTTAAAGATATTTGCAGGGAATTTGTTGCTCGAGCTGAAAAAAAACTTATGAAAAAAGTTCTTAAAAGTACAAACTGGAATCGAAAAAAAGCTGCAGATATTCTTAATATAAGCTATAAATCTTTGTTGAATAAGGTGAAGGCATATAATCTAAAACCCAAACCAGCCTAATATCCAATTTTTGAACAAAATCCTGTTGCAAAAGGCTTTGTGGGTAACAAAAAACTAAATTTTACGAGGTCTAAAGGTCATAAATTATGTTACATA
>JAJSZT010000031.1 GCA_030272815.1 Deltaproteobacteria bacterium | reverse complement strand
TGGCGACACTGTTAAAGTTGAATTAAATGGCGAAGTAAAGTCATTACGCCTTTGCTGCCTTGATACCGAGGAAAGCTGGCCCGGTGGGTCGAAGCCAGTAACTAAGGCCGGCATACTTGCTTCAAAACGAGCCAAGGAATATTTCGGTACCGACCAGGATGGGATTCCAGTTGGGGAGATCAGAGTCGATATTGAGTTCGACACTAACGATCCTGTGCCGGAATGTCTGAGGAAACATCGGGGTAATTACGGTCGATTAATCTGCTATGTACACAAAAATGGTCAGAACTACAATCTTAAAGCTGTGAAGGAAGGATGGAGTCCATATTTTGTAAAGTACGGTCGTTCGAGATCTTATCACTCGGAGTTTCTGGAAGCCGAAGCAGAAGCTCAATCAAAGAATTTCGCAATCTGGGATCCTGTGACGAATGCTGGAGGGAACAAGCGTGAATACGATAAATTAATTCCGTGGTGGCATTTTCGTGACAGCGTTATTCAGGATTATCGTAAATTCGGCATACAAAGGGGTGTGCAGTCTGTACGTCTTGATTATGACGACATTGTTGAGGCGGCAAAAGCCGGCAGCGCAATGACAGTATTTTGTGACCTCCAGGGTGGTATCAATAAACGACCGGGCAACGGAGCTTTGATTTATGCCGGCTCGATCAAACACAAGTTTAACCTGTGGATTCCAGACCGGGAATCGGTATCGGCTATGGAAATTCTGACTTTGATTGAAAAACGATACGCTGGCCATGGGCGTAGTTATGTTTACGTTTCTGGAAAAGCAAGCCTCTATCCTCCAAGCGAGAGGGGGAAGCCGCAAATCGAGCTTGCAAATGTCGAACAACTTTCGGATCTGCCACCCGGCGTGTAAGCATACTCGGTTCGATGGGGTCGGGCCAAAACCACTAAGGAGAGATCACTCATCCAGGCCGGAAAGACTGCTATAAATTTATAGTTGCCGAGGAAGGAAGATATAGCGTCAACGTTTTAACCCCTTTTCTTTTCAAGAAAATCAGGAGGAACAAATGGTGTTGAAAGATTGGCTCATAGGAACGCTTAGCCCGGATGGTTATCTAAAGACTGAATCCGGGAAGATTCTGCTCACCACTCTCCCAAAAGGTGCGTCACAGCCACCTGAGGCTGCAACATTGCCTGTGGCCGAAGAATATCTGAGCAAGACTGCACTGGTCAGAGGATGCCTTGTAGGAAACGTTCTTTATTCAGCCCAGGCAGTCGAAACATTGCCTCGTTTAAGCGGTGCATTGATTCAAAAGCTTGCAGAAAAGGGGGTCGTTTCTTTAACGCAGATTCAAGAGCAGCTATCTGAGTTGGAAAGTGAGGATCAGGAAACAGCTCCACCGAAAAAGCTTTGTGCCCTGGTCATTGGTCATAAGAAAAGCTCTCCTGGTGCGGTCAACGAAAGGGCGGGCCTTAGTGAGTTCCATTTCAACGAAGATTTGGCCATCCGCATCGAAAAGAAGGTACAGAAAACCCAAATCCAGCGAGTTTATCGTAGGACCTGGGAGGAACTTCCCGCCGATATCAACGTCCTGAAGCCCCATTTTGTGCTCAGTTTGCACTGCAATGCCTATAACAGCCGTGCCTCTGGAACCGAAGTGCTCTATTATCACAGTTCTGATGCAGGTAGAACGATTGCCGAAATTCTCCAGAGGTGCCTGGTTGATTTTCTCAGCTTGCCCGACAGGGGGATCAAGCCCAAAACGAGTGAAGATCGAGGTGGTTACCTGCTGCGTTACACCAACGCACCCTGCGTTATTGCAGAGCCATTTTTTATTGATAACGATCATGACTTTGCCAGGGCTCAGAAAGATTTAGACGGATTGGCAGCAGCTTATACCAATGCAATAGATGAGATTTCACAAATTGTTTAGAAGCATTGTGCTGGCAAGGAGGACCTCTTAAATTATTTTTCCGAAAATCTATATGTATGATCAAGACTCATCTTTAATAACTTAACGAAGCACGATGTCAATGAAGGAAGATATAGCGTTGAAACGGAAGGGCGCACGGATTTAGTTATGGCTCTCTACGGCCCAGACAGTGAAACAAAGCTGATTGCGCGTGATGACGACAGCGGTACAGGCTGGAATGCAAAAATTGCCGCAGACCTTTCACCTGGTACGTACTATGTCAGAGTTGAACATTACAACAGCCAGAGCGGAACAGGTGCATACAGCATTAAGGTGGTGAAGTAGTATACGAATCTGTCAAACTTCATCAATATGGCATCTGTATATTTCTTCCTGCTCATCAAGAATTTTTTTAAGAATATTTATATTTGTCATGGGATTCATTATTACACACCGTAGAACAACTATATCTTCTTTGTGCTTGTTTCCTATACTCAGCGTTGTTCTTGACACAAAACTTTTACCTGCCTCCCTTTGTAATCTCTGAACAGTTCTGTTTATTTTATTTAGTTTTTTGTTGATGCTTTGTCTTTGCTCAAAATTGTCTTCGGATAATTTCTCTCTAATGTCGGCTGGACATATTCTATAGGTAAGGAGATTAAGCTCAGGAGAGGTCATGAGCTGGAAGTCAGGCCGTTTCTTAATTTCTTCAGCAAATTTGCGTGCTGTTTCTATCCCATGCTCAATGAGGAGAGCATATCCCTGTGTTCCCATAATCTTGAGCGCACAGTCGAGAATAATAGAATTGGCCTCTCTTGATCCTGTTATTGATTTGATACCCAGATCTACAGAACCTGGCCGGTTAACGTAACTTGCATGATATTCAATTGAGTTCATGATTGAAGGGTTTTTAAAATAGACCATTCCGCTGCTCATGGGCATATAAAACTGTTTATGACAATCTATGGTAACAGAATCGGCGAGTTCTATACCGTCGAGAAGATGGCTGTATTTTTCCGACATGAGGGTAGGGCCGCCCCATGCAGCATCTACATGAAAATGGATTTTGTTTTCAGAACACAGCATGCCGATTTCCTTAAGAGGATCTATGGTTCCGGTTTCTGTTGTCCCTGCAATACCAACGACAGCTAAAATCCTTATCCTGCCGCCGGTTTGTTTTATTTTTTTTATTTCTTTATTCAGGAGGTCAAGGTTTATTCGATTGTTGCCATCTACATCTATAGCAATAATATTCTGATTTCCGATTCCAAGAATTCCCCCTGCTTTTTTGAGTGAGTAATGACTGAGTTTTGACGCAAGAATGACGCATCTTTCTATTCCATACGCTTTATATGCTGCATCAATACCTTCTTCCTCTATTCCTGAAAAACCATCTTTTGTCGGAACAAGTAAAGAATTTCTTGCGACCCACAGGGCTGTGATATTTGCCAGCGTGCCGTCTTTTGTAAAGCATCCAAGCGTGGTTTTAGCATTCTGGACATGCTCTTTATAAAAGGATTCATCTTCTTTGTAAATAATCCTGTGAATTTTAGCAATTACTTGTTTTTCCAGAATCGATACGACTTTTGAGGTTTCAATTTTTACAAGATTTTGGTTAAGTGCAGTAACTATGGTTTTAAGATGAACCATAAAGAAAGGCATGGCAGAAGTCATATGGCCGACAAAATATGGTGAAGCAACATTAACAGCATGAGGTGCTATATCTTCAATCAGCTCTGTAATAACTTCTGCAAGTTTTTTTTCAGGATTTTTATTAATTGTAGTGTCTGTGAACCTCATGGAAAGTTCTTTAAGGCTGACTTTTTCAGTAATGCCCACATGTTTTTTTAGAAAATTATTAAGTCCGAATAGAATCTGCTCCATATATTTAAGTAAGATTAACTTGGTTTCCTCATTTTCCGGCCTGATAAATACTCTCATTAATGTCTGCCAGTTTGCGACAAGTTCGGTTTTTTCTGATATGTTATTTTTTATTTTCATTACCTTTTTTATTTTTCGTAAAAGTTCACCACGGAACGACACGGAGTTTCACTAAAAATTGAAAACAATGAGTAAGTGTAACTACTCAGGTTCACAGTTCTATGGTTCACGGTTAGAGAGCGATAAAAATTGAACGAGGCAACCAACCGTGAACCTAACAACCTGAACAGTTACGAGAATTCAGTGTATTTCCGTGAAAATCCGTGGTGAACTATTACTATTTTTCCAGTTTGTTGGGTCAATTTTATAAGAAGTCCACTCCTAACATGATGGATATATTATTCCAAGAAAATCTTTTTGCTAATAAATTCTTGTTTGACAGCAAACAAAGGCTTTTGTTAGAAGGATGAGTAAAAAGTGCCTAAAGTGAGCTAAAGTATATTAAAATGCCTAAAGTTAAGGTATTCTGCTATTTTATATAAAGATTTCTTGAGCAATTAATGCATAGGAAAGTGAAACAGTTTCTATTCTTATGTTATCAATTAGCGCGCCGAAGGCGTACCATAACTTTAGGCATTTTAGGCACTTTAGCTCACTTTAGGCACTTATGCCCGCACCAAAGGTGCAAGGAGGATTTATGGTTAGAGCAGGTATAGTCGGTGCAACAGGTTATGCAGGAGCGGAGCTTGTCAGGATACTTTCCGGGCATCCGGATGTAGAACTGACTGTTCTGACATCGCGTCAGTATGCTGGAGAGAAGTTTGACAAAATCTACCCGTCAATGGCCGGAATCGTTGATTTAATCTGTGAAAAACTCTCAATAGACAGCTTTTGTGAAAGAACTGACGTTGTATTTATTGCACTTCCACACAAGGTGGCTATGGAGATAGTTCCAGAGTTTATCAGGCGTGATAAGAAGGTTATAGACTTGTCTGCTGATTTCAGATTCAAAGATGTATTATTGTATGAAGCTTTTTATCAGGAGCATACTGCTGCTGATTTACTTGATAAAGCAGTTTACGGCCTTTGTGAAATATATTTTGACAAGATAAAAAGCGCAAATCTCATAGGCAACCCGGGATGCTATCCGACAAGCGTCATCCTGCCCCTTGTTCCATTAATAAAGAGCAGTTTTTTAGATATTAATTCAATTATTGCAGATTCCAAATCCGGTGTCAGCGGTGCCGGCCGATCACTTTCTTTGACCGCACATTTTTGCGAAGCAAACGAATCTTTTAAGGCTTACAAAGTTTCTGCGCACAGGCACCAGCCTGAAATGGAAGAAGTGCTCAGCATCGAGGCAGGAAGACCTGTAAACATGACATTTGTACCTCATCTTGTTCCAATGACGCGTGGAATGCTGACGACAATATATGCAAATCTTGTTAAAGAAGTCAGCTCTGAAGAAATACAAAATTGCATTGACTCTTTCTATTCAGAACGTTTTTTTGTGCGAATATGCAAAGAAGGTCGGATGCCTGATACTTTGCATGTAAAGGGAACAAATTTTTGCGACATAGGTTTTAAATTAGATGAGCGTAATAACCGCATAATATTGATTTCAGCTATTGACAATCTGGTAAAAGGCGCTTCCGGCCAGGCTGTTCAGAATATGAATATCTTGCTTGGTTTAGATGAAACTGCCGGCTTGACAAATGTCCCTTTTTCCCTTTAAATATGTCGAGGATTTTTGCGAACCGTTGATGCGCAAGAGATCGGTGCAGATCGACTCAAAAATCGCTCAATTTAGGTTTAATTGAATTGTCATATTGACAGTGCAAACAATTTTTTATATAAAACCGGTTTATTATGAAGAAGAAAATAACTGTTTCCAGGGGTGTTATAACCTGCTTGACTATATTCATTGCAGCATGTCTTATATTGTTTAGTATTATCATTTACGATTACTTAAAGCAAAAAGAGGAGATAGTCAGTCAGCGTAAACAGCTTAAAGTTTTTGCTGCTGATATAAATTCTTTAAAATAAAAACTTGTTGATCTAAAAGATTTTGAAAAAAAGATACGTAATGTTGCCAATATTGAAGAAAATGCTGATCAGGAAAACCTTTTTGGTGTAGGGGGATCAATTCCTGAAGATCTTGACACACAAACCCCAATAACAGAAAAGCATAACAGCCTGATTCGTGAGATAGACGAACAGACACAGCAGTTTAATCTTGCGGCAATAAATCAGAAAAAAAGTTTTGAATCTCTTTTTAATAATCTTGAAGATCAACGGAATCTACTTGCAGCAACGCCTGCTATTTGCCCAACTACCGGGTGGATTTCATCGACATTTGGATATCGAACATCACCGTTTACCGGTCTCAGAGAATTTCATAAAGGGCTGGATATTGCTACACGAAAGGGAACGCCTATACTTGCAACAGCAGATGGAGTTGTAACATTTGCAGGTACTAAAGGTTTGATGGGCAAGCTGATTGTAATTGATCACGGCCATGGAATAGTTACCCGTTATGCACATATTCACAAGATGCTGAAAAAACGTGGAGATGCCGTTAAAAAGGGGGATACCATTGCACTGGTTGGGAATACAGGACGGAGTACGGGATCACATCTTCATTACGAGGTTCATCTTGACGGAATATCTGTTAATCCTGCAAAATATATAGTTAACTAGTGCCTGAACGAAAACTCAAAACACCTGAAATTATAGTCAGTTGGATGCTATTCTCAAATCAAAGATTTTTAGCAGTTAGCTTTTAGCAATTAGCCTTTAGCTTAAAAAATCAAAGAGATAACAGATTCAGCCTAACTAAACCTTCCTAATTATTATCTCAAAAAGCCTAACCAAATTTTTTTAAGTGTGTTATAATTAAAATAGTTGTTCACGGCTTGAAACTTGAAATTGGAAAGTAGAAATTTGGGAGAGATGAAACGAGTTTGCGAGTTGGATGTTTACAAACTGGCAGAATACAACTCGGTCCCAAATTGAATACGTTCATCAACAGTACAAAAGCATGAAGGCCAAATTTCCAATTTCTAATTTCAAAGTTCCGTGAACGGTTACTAATTTTGTTACCACCAGCAACCAGTTAGTGGAGGAATAATTATATAAATGATCTTTAATTTTTTGACAAAAGTTTTTGGAAGTAAAAATGAACGGGAACTGAATAAGATTAAACCAACCGTCGAAATGATTAATAAATTGGAGCCCGAGCTGAAGGCCATGAGTGATGAGCAGCTAAGGTCTCGTACTTCTATTTTCAAAGAGCGTATTGAAAAAGGAGAACTCCTTGATAATATTCTTACGGAAGCTTTTGCAACTGTAAGAGAAGCCTCTGTTCGTACTCTCAAGATGCGACATTTTGACGTTCAGTTGATAGGGGGTATTGCTCTTCACAAAGGGAAGATTGCTGAGATGAAAACAGGTGAGGGTAAAACTCTTGTCGCCACTCTACCTGCATATCTAAATGCTCTTTCCGGCAAAGGGACGCATATTATTACGGTGAATGATTACCTTGCCAGGCGCGACAAAGAATGGATGGGGCAGCTATATAATTTCCTGGGACTAACAGTAGGAAGTATATTAAGCGGCATGGACGACGCGGAACGAAAAGAGGCATACGGTGCCGATATAATTTACGGAACAAACAATGAGTTTGGTTTTGACTACCTGCGTGATAATATGAAGTTTGATATGAATTCTGTTGTCCAGAGAGACCTGAACTTTGCTGTTGTTGATGAGGTTGACAGCATACTGATTGACGAGGCAAGAACACCTCTGATTATATCCGGACCTGCTGAGAAATCTACGGGTCTGTATTACAAAATCAATGAAATAATTCCGCGTCTTAAACGCGACATGGATTTTACTATAGATGAAAAAGCGCGGACCGTAGTCATGACGGAAGATGGCGTTGCAAAGGCTGAAAATATCTTGAAGATCGATAATCTGTATGATCCAAAGCATATAGAAGTTTTACATCATATAAATCAGGGCCTTAAAGCCCACACGCTGTTTAAGCTTGATGTTGATTACATAGTCAAGAATGGTGAGGTCATTATAGTAGATGAGTTTACCGGCCGTTTAATGCCAGGTCGTCGTTACAGTGAAGGTCTGCACCAGGCCCTTGAAGCCAAAGAAAACGTAAAGATAGAGAATGAAAACCAAACGCTTGCTACTATTACCTTCCAGAATTATTTCAGAATGTATAATAAACTTTCAGGCATGACAGGTACCGCCGACACAGAGGCATCTGAGTTTAAAAAAATATATGATCTGGATGTTGTAATTATTCCCACCAATATGCAGATGATTAGAACTAATTATCCGGATATGATTTACAAGACAAAAAAGGAAAAATATGAAGCTGCTTTGGATGAAATAGAAGAACTTCATAAAAAGGGGCAGCCTGTTTTAGTCGGTACGGTTTCAATAGATGTGTCTGAAGGTTTAAGCAAAAAATTAAAAAAGAGAGGCATTAAGCATAGTGTTTTGAATGCGAAAAACCATGAAAAGGAAGCAGAAATTATAGCAATGGCCGGACAGAAAGGCGCTGTTACAATTTCTACAAACATGGCAGGACGTGGAACAGACATAGTTTTAGGAGATGGGGTAACTGAGTTGGGAGGGCTTCATATTCTTGGAACCGAAAGACATGAAAGCAGACGTATTGACAACCAGTTGAGAGGGCGTTCCGGGAGGCAGGGTGACCCTGGATCATCGCGTTTTTATCTTGCTTTGGAAGACGATCTTCTCCGGATATTTGGCGGAGAACGTATAACCGGTATTATGGAGAAGCTTGGCCTGGAAGAAGGTGAGCCAATAGAGCACAGCCTTATAAGCAAGGCAATAGAGAATGCTCAGGCAAAGGTTGAAGGCCATAATTTTGATATCAGGAAACAACTCCTTGAATATGATGATGTTATGAACCAGCAGAGGGAGGTTATATACAGACAGCGACGTGAAGCTTTGAAGGGTAGTGACCTGAAAAGTTCCTTTATGGATATGATCCATGAAAAGGCTAAGGAAATAGCTCATGAATTTGCAGATGAGAGTATGCTTCCCGAAGAATGGGATTTAAAAGGGCTTAACAAAACAGTTTTCAAACAATTTAATTTTAAATTTAACAGCTTTGATGGCGATACTTTAGATACTTTGACACGAGAAAAACTATCCCAGTTGATTTATGATTCAGCGCTCAAAGTTTATGATGAAAAAGAAGCTATTATAGGATCTGATGATTTCAGGCATTTAGAGCGAATTATTATGTTGCAGACTGCAGACAACCTGTGGAAGGACCATCTTTTCAGTATGGATCACCTTAAAGAGGGCATCGGCCTCAGGGGATATGCTCAGCAGAATCCTTTAATTGTTTATAAAAAAGAAGGCTTTGATATGTTTCAGGCTATGATTTCCAGGGTAAAAGAGGAGGCCCTGGGAATTTTGTTCAGGATTCAGATATCTGAACCTGATAAAATAAATGATCTAAGACAGCCGGCAAAGCAGGATCTGGTATATTCCAGCGGAGACGATGCTCCTCAAAAGAAAAAGCCTGTTAAGCGAGATGCACAAAAAACTGGAAGAAACGCGCCATGCCCATGTGGAAGCGGAAAGAAGTACAAGAAATGCTGCGGGAAATGATGAATGAGCTTGTATAAACCTGATTATGAAGAAATTGTAGATTCTGAAACAGAGGAGGAAGTTAAAGAACCTTCAATGTATAAGGTGCTGCTTCATAATGATGACTATACAAGCATGGAGTTTGTTGTAGAAATTCTTTTGTCTGTTTTTAATAAAGCTATAGAAGATGCAACAATAACCATGTTGAAGGTTCACAAAGAAGGAATTGGAATTTGCGGGCTTTATACATATGAAGTTGCTGAGACAAAAGTGAATACAGTTCACATTTTAGCTCGGGAAAGAGAATTTCCTCTTAAATGTACTATGGAGCAAGATTAAATCATGATTAGTAAAGAATTAAGCACCACTCTTGGTCTTGCTGTTAGAGTGGCCAAGAAAAGGCGACATGAGTATGTCTGTATAGAACACCTGCTTTATGCTATTTTATATAATAACTCAGGCAAAGAAATCATTGAAAGTTGCGGCGGAAGTGTTGAGAATCTCAATAATACTCTTGAGGAGTTTTTGAGTAAAAATCTTGAAAGCATTCCAGAAGGAAATGAGTATGTGCTGCAACAAACGATAGGTTTTCAGAGAGTTATTCAGAGAGCTGTCAATCATGCACGATCTGCCGAAAAAAAAGAAGTCTTAGTATCCGATATGCTTGCATCCATGTTTCAGGAAAAAGATTCCTATGCAGCATATTTTTTAAATAGAGAAGGAATTACGCGTTTTGACGTTCTAAACTATATATCTCATAATGGTAATAGTTTTCCTTTTCAGGATAGAGTTGGAGGATTTGCGAAAACCGAGAAGGAGAAAAAAAAGAAAGGTTCCGATTTTCTTGAGGCTTTTACTATTGATCTTGTGAAAAGAGCTTCAGAAGGGAAAATAGACCCTCTTATAGGACGCAAATTAGAACTTGAACGTACTGTTCAGGTGCTTTGCAGAAGACGTAAAAATAATCCTGTTTATGTTGGCGATCCAGGTGTCGGGAAAACAGCTATGGCTGAGGGTCTGGCAAATAAGATATATGAAGGTGATGTTCCGGATGTGCTTAAAGATATCAGCATATATTCTCTTGACCTCGGGGCTATTCTGGCTGGTTCAAAGTTCAGGGGAGATTTTGAGCGGCGTTTAAAAGGGGTTCTTTCAGAACTGAAAGATAAAAGACATGCTATTTTGTTTATTGATGAGATTCATACAGTTGTTGGGGCAGGAGCAACCAGCGGTGGTTCCATGGATGCATCAAATATACTCAAGCCGGTTCTTGCCGCAGGCGAGCTGAGGTGTATTGGATCAACTACTTATGAAGAGTATAAGAATTACTTTGAAAAAGACCGCGCTCTTTCTCGTCGTTTTGAGAAAATTGAGATTAAAGAGCCTTCTGTCTCTGAAACAGTTAAAATCTTAAAAGGACTCAGGCCTCATTATGAAGATTTTCATGGAATTAGTTATACTGATCAGTCTCTTAAAGCTGCTGCCGAGTTGTCTGCTAAATTCATAAATGATCGCTATCTCCCAGATAAGGCAATTGATGTAATTGATGAGGCCGGCGCATTGATCAAGCTTTCCGGTGCTTCTCGAAGAAAGAATATTAATCCAAAAGACATTGAAAAGATTGTTGCAAAGATTGCCAGGGTTCCAATTAGAAGTATATCGACCTCTGATAAAGCAAAATTAGAGAGTCTTGAAGAAGATCTAAAAAAAGTCATTTTTGGTCAAGATAATGCCATAAAATCTTTAGTTAGTTCTATTAAGCGTTCTCGTGCCGGTCTTGGCATGCCAGGCAAACCAGTTGGAGCCTTTCTATTTACAGGTCCTACCGGAGTAGGAAAGACAGAGGTCGCAAGACAGGTAGCGGCAATCCTTGGCATTGAGTTACTGCGTTTTGACATGAGTGAATATATGGAAAAGCACGCTGTGGCTCGTCTAATTGGTGCGCCTCCGGGTTATATCGGTTTTGATCAGGGTGGACTTTTAACCGACAGCACAAGAAAACATCCTTACAGCGTTTTGCTCCTTGATGAAATAGAAAAAGCTCATCAAGATATGTTTAATATTCTGCTTCAGGTTTTTGACCACGCTACTTTAACTGATAACACTGGCAGGAAATCTGATTTCAGAAATGTCATTATTATGATGACTTCAAATGCCGGGGCAAGAGAAATGAGTGCCCATACTATCGGTTTTGGAGAAACACATTATGATACGAAAAATAAAGGTAAGAAAGCTGTTGAAAAGTTCTTTAGCCCTGAATTCAGAAACCGTCTTGATGGAATAATCAGCTTTAATTCTCTTACCGTAGAAATTATGGAAAAGATAGTGGATAAATTCATAGCTGAACTAAATGAACAGCTTGCCGTAAAAAATATCTCCATTTCCATTTCTTCTAAGGCAAGAAACTGGATGGCAAAAAAAGGACATGATCCGCTTTTTGGAGCAAGACCTCTTTCCAGACTGATACAGACTGAGATTAAAGATATCCTGACCGATGAAATCCTGTTCGGCAAGCTGTCAGGCGGGGGCAAGGTCTTCGTTGATTTAGAAAATGATAAGATCAGGGTTAAAGAGCAGGGTTCGGGGGCATAAGCGCTAAGTTGTTTTTGCCAAGGAGGGACTGAAAAAAATGAACATCGAACATCCAACATCGAATGTTGAATAAGGTATTCTGCCAATTTATAAACTGGCGGAGCGAAGCGATTTCATCATTCGATGTTCAACGTTCAACGTTCGATGTTGGACGTTCATCTTTTAATATGTTCTCTGTTTCTAAGTTAGCTCTTATGGGGATTGGGGGTCAGGGATAGGGGTTTTTCTTCTTTCTAATAAATTAATATTTCCTCCACCCGAACTGGCCGGCAGTGACGGCTTGCTGGCAATAGGCGGCGATCTTAGCAAAGAACGTCTTTTGCTTGCATATAGAATGGGGATTTTTCCATGGTTTTCAGATGATGAACCAATAATGTGGTGGTCTCCTGACCCACGTCTTGTGCTCTATCCCAAAGATATCAGAGTATCGAAAAGTCTAAAAAAAATCATAAATAAAAATATATTTAAAGTGACAATAGATTCGTCTTTTGAGCAGACAATAAGTTTGTGTGCTCAGATAAGATTACAGAAAAATGAAGGAACCTGGTTAGGCGAGGATATGATTGAAGCATACTGCAATCTTCATGAAGCAGGATATGCTCATTCGGTTGAGGCCTGGCACGAAGGAGAGCTTGCAGGTGGATTATACGGTGTTTCCCTGGGGAAATGTTTTTTCGGAGAATCAATGTTTACTCGCATAAGTAATGCTTCAAAAGTAGCTTTTATAGCTCTTGTTGAATATCTTAAAACATTATCCTTTGATATGATTGACTGCCAGCTTACAACAGAGCATTTGAAAAATTTTGGCGCAAGGGAAATACCAAGGTCTATTTTTTTAAAACAGCTAAATGAATCCCTAAAAGAGCCGACAAAAAAGGGCAGGGGGAAATGAAAAGTTGGGGACATCTATGATTTTATCCTTGCTCTTCTTGGCATGATTCCCCAATAGCATATCATTCACACTATATAAAGCACTAAACCAGACGTCCCTGCATTCGCGTCCCCACATCCGCACATTCGTTAAATCATAGATGTCCCTACAACTTCGATCATTTTGCTTACCACACAGCGGTTTTAAGAGAAAGGAGTTTTTCAGCTTTTTTGTCCTTGACATAAAGAAAAAATTGCCTTATTTATTCTTTATGGAAAAGAAAGAAATCATAAAGTCACTTATCCGTGAATTCCATCACAGGCCCCTTCCCAAATACACTGTTAGAGAAATTGCCATCCCCCTTAAGGTTGAAAAGATTATTACCCTGATCGGAGCCAGAAGAAGCGGAAAGACATTTCTGCTATATCAGCTTATTGATCGGTTGCTCCGGGAAACGGATAAAACCAATTTAATTTTTCTCAACTTTGAAGACGAGCGTTTAGACCTCGTCGTCCAGGAAGCGGATCTTATTTTGCAGGCATACAGAGAGTTATATCCTGGCCGTGATATGGCATCCTGTTATTTCTTTTTTGATGAGA
Source organism: Deltaproteobacteria bacterium (assembly GCA_030272815.1). Classification (GTDB taxonomy): domain Bacteria; phylum Desulfobacterota; class Desulfobacteria; order Desulfobacterales; family ETH-SRB1; genus B13-G4. Next base: position 25,059 of record JAJSZT010000031.1, on the reverse strand, counting down.
TTCAGAATCTTCCCGGCTGGGAAAGATTTGTGCGCAGGCTTTATGATACGATTTCCCCTCACATCTTTCTGACCGGCTCCAACGCCAGGCTGCTTAGTTCCGAAATCTCGACCTCTTTGCGCGGACGGAGTATCAGCTATGAGGTTTTTCCTTTGAGTTTCAGGGAATATTTGAGTTTCAGAGGAATAAGCGTCGATTTTTACATCCCGGAAACAAAAGGGGCTATTTATAATGCGCTGGAATCATACCTTGAATTTGGTGGTTTCCCAGAGCTGGTGTCAATTGCCGATGATGAGGTAAGGTATCGGATTCTTCAGGAATATTTTGATGTGATGCTCTTTAGGGACCTTGTTGAGCGATATGAAATCAAAAATCTCATTGCCTTGAAATTTTTTATCAAACGCCTTTTCAGCAGCGCGACTAAACAGGTTTCGATTCATCGTATTTACAATGACCTGAAGTCGGCTGGGATCAGAATCGGTAAAAACAGTCTCTATGATTTTCTGGAACATGCGGAAGCAATATTTCTTGTGCAGACATTGAAGAAGTATTCGCCAAAGGTATCGGTGCAGGAATTTGGCGAAAGAAAAATTTTTATTATTGATAATGGACTGCTCAATTCTGTTGTCTTCAAGTTTTCCGCCGATAGAGGCAAGGCGATGGAGCAGGTCGTATTCTGGGAGCTGCGCAGGAGAGGGAAACAATTTTATTTCTTAAAAAACGGTTATGAATGCGATTTTATCACCGTATCCAGGTCCGGCATGATTACCGATGTCATCCAGGTATGCAGCGATCTCAGCGATCCGCTCACCCTGTCCCGCGAAATGAAAGGGATCAGCACGACCTGTAAACGATTAGGTGCGTCTCAGGGGACAATCATAACCTATGACCAGCAAAATAAGATAGAAGAGGATGGTGTCATAACCAATCTTATTCCATTGCCGGTTTTTATCTCTCAAGATTATTCCACTTGACTTCTATCTCAAGCCCTCTCCCATACCGCATATCCATTTGATTCATAAACAGGGTTCCAGTATTTTTTCATAATATCCAGGAAGTGGATAATTGTCTTTTCCGGAAAATTGTCATGTAAATACTTATTAACAAGATTGGTTCGCATCAGAATATGGGTGCAATCCAGAGATTGCAGATATGCCCGGAAATCCTGTTTATCTGCGGAAGCTTTGACCATGTTGTTTATGGTATTCATGCCAAATGATCTTTCATGATAATATGGCCTGTTTAGATAGTAGCCCCGTCTGCCAAGAAACAGCAGGAAAACCCTGACATCATCTGGAAGATTTTCGTTGATGTGTCTCATTGCAGGATAGCTTCCTACGTTGCGGCTCAAAAATTCGTTTTTTGTTTCCTGATTGAGAATGTATTTAACAGGCTGAACAGTATTAAAATAATTTTTCAGATACAGAAAATTGAAAGCAACAAAGGCTACTACAACAGCAGCTATGCCGATCAAACACGCGCGGCGAACCTGGCTGGATTTTTTGTCTGCCCATTCAGCAACGTTCTTTATCCCAATGACACTCAAAATTGCAAGTAACGGAACTACCGGCAGGATGTATCTTATACGTATTACCGTGAGAAAGTAAGCCATGAAAAGAAAAAAGACCGAAAAGAGCAAGAAAAATACCTTGTCGCGGTTTAAATCTTTTGTCAGAAAAGCAAAAGGAAGCATGGTTATTAGAATCGGGTTCAGGACGCCGTCAAAATACTGAACAGAACCATCCTTTCCCTGGAAAAACATTCGAATTGGAATGAAAAGTGTTTCCAGGAAACTCTCGCCGAACATAACTTCTCTTCTCTGAAAGATATTGGAAGTCCATCTGCTTTCCGCTATTTGGGCTATACTTGCCCCCTTTTCACCAGCATGATGAAGAAATCTGAAAAACTGGTCAAAGAGCGGATAGATGGGGTTTTCCGTCTGGATATAGTTTTTAATAAACCAGGGAGAGACAACAACAAGGGCAATGGCAAAGAATGCAACGCCATATTGTAGCGCCGGCAGTCCTTTTTTCGTATCTCTTGAATAATAAAAAACCATCATCATGTTCAAAAAGAGCCATGCAATCAGGGCATTATACTTGGATCCTGCCGCAAGCCCCATGCAGACGGCTGACAGGATGAGCCATTTCGCATCTTTGTAACTCCCATCACGCCATCTGACAAATGCAAGGATGCTCGCTGTTGCAAAAAAGACCATTCCAAGGTCTATATAGGCTGTTGTTGAAAGGCGGGCAACAGCGGGCGTGCTGAAAAAGACCAGAAAACCCAGAAGCCCCCAGTTTTTGCTTAACTTGTTCTTAAGATAGCAGTATATCAGCAGTCCTGTGCCGAAACCGAATGCAAAATGGATAAACTTTGGGACTATATCATTTTTGAAATAGAGAGGGATGAGATAAAGGAGATCAATGTTCATGGGGTAATACGAAAAATCCGCCCAGGGAATTTCGTAAAAGCCTCCATGCGCTAGCCAGAGTTTGGGAATAGCTAGGTGATGGATGATGGCATCACGGGATATGGGAGGAGTCAGGTTAAGCAAAACTTCAACAATCATAAATCCGAAGATCGTCATGTATAAGAGGGATGTTACAGTTCTACTGTTCCAGCCTTTTTCGATCATTCTCTTCTGATTTCCAATTCTTTTGCATAGAAAGAGCGATTTTCAGGTTGTTGCCGGCATTGGTATGGCACGGATTGATCCGCCAAAAAATTTCTTCCCACAAATACATAAACTGTTCCTGATTCAAATCTCCCTCAAATCTGATTACCCTGTAGTCTTGAGCCGAATATTTTCAACCCTTCTTAAATTCAACCTTACTTTAAGTTAAGCCTGAATTAAATTCAAGTTTAATTTGGGATAATGTGAAACTCACCGACTTAAAAGGCAGGGGAGTTACACCTGATGCACCCCTGCGAATACTTTTGAATATTACTAAAACGCTTGACACCATATGCATAAAATGTTTTATTTATGCATAAAAGGAGGTCGATTATGAGGACAACGCTTGATTTACCAGAAGATTTATTAAATGAGGCCATGAGGGAAACCAACATCAACACCAAAACCAAAGTTATCATCATAGCATTACAAGAGTTAATCAGAAAATCCAAAATCTCTGAATTGAAAAAATTCAAAGGGAAGGTAGATTTAAACATTGATTTAAACGCTATACGAGGCCGTCAATGTCGATTCTAGTAGATACTTCTGTTTGGGTAGAATATTTTAGGAGTGGAAACAATTTTGAAAAACTGGATTTTCTAATTGATGAAAATCTTATAGTCATAAACGATTTAATTCTTGCAGAACTCATACCATTCCTTAAAATTAAAAACCAGAGAAAAATTATCAAATTATTGAATAATATAAACAAAATAGAAATACAAATTAAGTGGGATCAACTAATTGAATTTCAATATAAATGTTTGAAGAATGGTCTGAATGGAGTTGGAATTCCAGACTTGATAATTGCTCAAAATGCCAAACAAAATCATTGTGAAATTTATTCACTTGATAATCATTTCAAGTTAATAAAGGATATCGTCAAAATCAAATTAACCCATGTTTAGACACTGATAAAATAAAAATAAATATCCTGTAAATTCTGTCTGAAAATAAAAAATATCGTAAATTCTGAAAGTTCTAAAAAAGGGATTCAGCAGGGATAAAGTTAATGATTCTGATTTCCCATTTTTCCGCATAGAAAGAACAATTTTTAACTTATTGTCGGCATTGGTATAGCCCATCATGGGCTTATGGAGATAAAACATCGCCTCTTTCATTCTTTTATGAAATATTCGGGCTGATTCTTTTCTGCCTTAATCAATAAGACCGCCGACAAAGAACGGGGCATAATCTTCGCATCCAGCCATGCAAGCAACATATAAAATCGATTGGCCCACTTGAAAAACTGACCCAAAATATTCATTAATTCAGATATGTTTGTCTGAGTTGTTTTTTTACTTCTGATTTTTTGTATTAAGGAGAAACAATATACTACAAAGCTCATCGTAATTTTTTCCAGGGGACCCAATACTTTGTGTATATTAATGCCTGGTTCCCATGCTCCAGCGTGGGAACCCATAATATTTCTGCGCCATTCATGGCGGAGAGATTTACTTGTTTTTTGTTTCAGTATATATTTTTTCCTGAGGCATTTGTCGATAAGGCCGGCCTGATTTATATAAACTGAGCCGTTGTTTTATTCCTGAGACCAGCTCCTCATGGCCATACAGCAATGCCAGTTCAAGTGCTTTTTTAGCTGTGAAAACAGCATCATCGTATTTTCCTGCTTCTGCATAAGCTGCGGCAAGCGCATCCAGAGACAAAGGTTGACTGTAATTTTGGAGTTTGCATAGTTTTTCTGCCAGGTTAACCGCCTCATTGCCGTTTCTAAATTTATCATCTTTAGTCGTGGCTGCGATCCACGACAAATTATATAAAGCCGCTGGCATATTCGGACTGACTTCCAATGTTTTTTTAAAATAAAATATTGCTTCTTCAATCTTTCCTTGATTAGCAGCAATTTTTCCTAAATTATACCATGCTCCAGCATATTTGGGATTTATCCGCAAAGCTTTTTGATAATGGTAAACAGCGCTTTCAAAATTCCCTTGTCGAGCCATTGCGTTGCCAAGGTTGTTATGAGCTGATGCGTATTTTGGATTTATCTGTAGCGCCTCAAGATAATGCCGGATTGCTTCAGAAAAATTACCCTGTTTTTCCAGTGTAACACCAAGCTCATAATAAGCTTCAGAACAATCAGGTTTCGTCCGTAACGCCATGGAAAAATGTTCTACGGCCTCATTAATCTTGCCCTCCTCTCTTAAAGCAACGCCCAGATTTAGATGCGCTGCAATAAGATCAGGTTTTATCCGCAAGGCCTTGTAATAATGCCTGACAGCTTCATCAGTTTTACCCTGAGCCGCCAGTGCTTCACCCAGCTTCTGGTGAGCAACATCATTATCGTTCGTCACATCAAGGGAATGTTTAAAAAGGGCAATGTTGTTGGCCCAATACCTGTTTTGCGACCGAGATGCTGCCGTAAAGATTAAGAGAAGTACTGTAGCTGTTGTAGCAAGCACAATTTTTTTGTAGCGCCAACGAGCCACAAGATCAGGAACACCCCAGGCAATAACAACAAAAAGCCCTATGAGCGGCGCGTAAGCAAAGCGGTCCGCTATCGACGGCCATAAGCCCGCCTGTATTAATCCAATTGCCGGCACAAGTGTTCCGATGTACCAAAGCCATCCAACCGCAAGATAAGGTTTGGCTCTATCCCGAAATACAAGTATAGATACACATACCAGGAACAAAGCGGCTCCCAATATTTGCCAGAGAGGCACAGTATCAGGGAATGGATAGAAAACCGCCAGATTTTTTGGCCAGATCATCTTTTCAATGTATTTTACATATGATACCAGAGCGTTAGCAACCCGAAGCTTCATCGAAACAGATTCCGTGGATACTACTATTCCATGATGTTGAACCGATAAAGATGAGATGTATATCGAAGCACCGGCAAGTAAGAAAAAAGGAAACTTTTCCAGAATCAGATGAAGTGAAGACGCTTTTTTATATCTGTCTGTGTTTGTTGTTGAGCTGTACCGGAGACGTTCAAGGGGCCAGTAGTCAAACAAAAGAAGAACAAACGGCAGAGTTACAAGCATTGGTTTAGCCAGAAGGCCTAGTAAAAAACAAAAAAGTGTCAAAAGGTATCTATAGAAACCAGGTTGTAAAGAATAATAACAATAGGTCAATAGGGTGAGCATCCAGAACAAAGTACTAAGGACATTCTTCCGTTCAGCTACCCAGGCAACCGATTCTACATTGATTGGGTGCAATGCGAACAGTGCGGCAATAAAGGCGCTTTTCCAGACAGCGCCGGTCATTCCTTTAAACACTAAAAATAACAGAAGACAGTTTATTATATGAAGAATCAGACTGGTTGTATGATGCATGGACGGATTTAATCCATAGAGCTGGCAATCCAGCATGTGGGAAAGCCATGACAGAGGATGCCAGTATGCGATGTCTGTAAAGCTGAAAGCCCAGGACATGCTCTTTAAACTCAAACCGTTGTTCACATGCTGGTTATGCAGAACATATAAATGGTCATCGAAGCTAAGAAAGTTATGATTTCTCACTTGCCAATAGGCGATTAGTGTGGTTATGACGAGAAACAGACAGATCAAAATATCATAACGAATATTAAATATTCTATGTTTATCGGTATTGTTCATGTTTCTCCATTGCTGTCAGAAAGGAAGGCCGCTATACCCCCAAGGGTTTTATGATTCATTTTATTTGAAATCATAGGAGATAATGATGTAATTGTAAAGATTGGATTTTAATGCTAATGAAGCATCATATTAATTACTTTCCCAGCTTTATAAATGATGACAAAAAAAGAAACAATTATAAAACGATTTGATGCTCTGGCAGATAATCGTCAATACTGGATAAACCGTAATAGATACTATTATGATGAGCAAAAAAAGTATTTCCGTTTTTTGGTTTCCGAAGGGCTGTCAATTCTGGAGCTTGGTTGTGGAACAGGAGAACTTCTCAATGCTTTAAAGCCCAAACGTGGTGTTGGAATAGATTTTAGTGCCAAGATGATGGATATTGCAAAAAAGAAATATTCTCACCTGGAATTTCGGCTGGACGATATCGAACAGATAAACGGATGGGGAGAAACCTTTGATATATTGATTTTGGCTGACGTTGTTGGTCATCTTATGGACTTAGAGGAAACCTTCAGAAGACTTCACATCTTTTGCCGTGCTGATACCAGGATTATTATTTCTTATTATAATTTCCTCTGGGAACCTATTCTTAAGATGGGTGAAATAATGGGGTTGAAAATGCCTCAGCAATACCAGAACTGGCTTTCTTCCGAAGATATATGCAATCTACTCTCTCTGGCCCGCTTTCAGGTGGTAAAATCCGAATCCCGCCTGCTTTTTCCAAAGAGAATCCCGTGGCTCAGCAGTTTTATCAATCAATATCTTGCCTCTCTTCCGGGTTTAAGAAGGCTGTGTCTGTGTCAATATATAATCGCCAGACCAATAAAACAAAAAAAGAAGAAGGAGTTTACAACCACTATCCTTATACCGTGTAAAAATGAGAAAGGGAATATCGAGCCCGCAGTAAAACGGATTCCGAACTTTGGACGGCATCAGGAGATAATTTTTGTTGATGGGCATTCAACCGATAATACACAGGAAGAAATATATAAAATTATTAAAGCCTATCCAGATAAAGATATCAAGTTTATGGTACAGAACGGTCAGGGCAAGGGAGATGCTGTAAGAAAAGGGTTTGCTTCGGCAAGGGGAGATATCCTGATGATACTCGATGCTGATCTAACTGTACCTCCGGAAGATCTGACCAAATTTTATCTGGCGTTAGTGGAGGACCACGGAGAGTTTATTAATGGCTGTCGTCTTATCTATCCTATGGAAAAACAGGCGATGAGAGTATTGAATTTTCTTGGAAATAAATTTTTTTCCATGATGTTTACATGGATTCTAAACCAGAGATTCAAGGATACGCTTTGCGGCACTAAGGCGCTTTTTCGAGCAGATTATGAGAAAATTCAAGCGGGCAGGAACTATTTTGGAGATTTTGATCCTTTTGGAGATTTTGACCTTATTTTCGGCGCGATTAAACAAAATCTCAAAGTAGTCGAGGTCCCCATTCGTTATAGAGAAAGAACTTACGGTCAAACCAACATCAGCCGTTTTCGCCATGGATGGCTGTTGTTAAAAATGACCATATTTGCGTATAGAAAAATTAAGGCAATATAAATACAGGCTTCGTGAAACAATGCTTCAATATTCTGATATCTTAAATAGTCGAAAGGAAATCTGGCAATCCAAGGAAATTGTAAGGAGGTTGTATCATAGGTGGTACGGCATTGTCGGAGATGCCATAAAGCCGGGCACAATCCTGGAAATTGGCGGAGGAAGCGGCAATTTAAAAGAGTTTTTCCCGGACGCGATAAGTTCTGATATCCTGTTTGTTCCATGGCTGGATGTAGTGGCAGATGCGCACCATCTACCCTTTAAGCATGGAAGTCTGGATAATATCGTGCTGTTTGATGTTCTTCATCACCTCCGGGAACCGGGTTCCTTTTTTTCTGATGCGCAAAGGGTTTTGAAGCAGGGCGGGAGGATTCTAATAATGGAGCCATATGTTTCCTGGGCTTCTTTTTTAGTTTACCGCTTTATTCATTCTGAAGGGATGAATTGGAATATAGATCCTTTTAAAATTGATTATTCTGTAAAAGGAAAAAGCCCATTTAGCGGTAATCAGGCTGTAACCACTTTGATGTTTGAAAAATATAAAGAACGTTTTATTGAAGCTTGTCCTCATTTTAGAATTATCAAACAGGAGTGTTTTGATTTTATTGTTTACCCACTTAGTGGTGGATTTAATCATCCGAACCTATGTCCGCTATTCATGTATAACCTTTTTGAATGGCTGGAAAAGTTATTAAAACCATTAAGCAGCGTTCTGGCTTTTCGTATATTTGTTGTTCTGGAGAAAATATAAAAAAAGGGAGGTAATTGGGCCTCCCTTTTTATGGTAATAAAATATAATAAGTTGTTAAAATTTGCCATCAGTGGTGAGTGTGTAGGTTGTGTCAGATCTATTGTGACTAAATGTCAAATCAGTAGTAATGGTGCCATTACTGTCTGTCATATGGGTGCCGCCAATTGTAACATTATCATCTATGGTAAAAGCGGGAGCTCCATTTGTGTTTAATGCTATATCGCCTGCGCCTGATTGTTCTGCAAAATAAGCCATGGCTGTATTGTAATAATTCTTGGCGCAGGCTTGAGCAGCGGCATCTTGCCCTTTGGTCCGATACGCCAGAAAGTTCGGGATGGCAATAGCAGCCAGGATGCCAATGATCGCAATAACGATCATCAGTTCGATCAGTGTAAAACCTTTTTCATTGTTTGGTCTTAGTTTTCTAATCATAATTTTTCCTCCTTTTTTAAGTTATTATTTTTAAAAAACTTGTTAGATGTTTTGACTCCGCCTGGATTTTTTTTGCAATTTTTATAATTTTCCTCCTTTTTTAGCCGATTTTTGAGCTGTTGGTCATTTTCATTTTGGCTTTACAATGATAAAGAAGCAACTATTGTGCCACATTATTTTGTCGCACGTTGTTTTGTTAATAGCAGGCTGTAAGATTTTTAATCCGCAGATTACGCAGATTACACAGATTTTCGTAAACTGTTGGGTTTAATTGCCTGAAGCTTGCTGCGGGACAGTTCATTTGCAAACTGTTATACAGAATATTTTTTAAAAGTGGTGATTTATATTCTTCTGACCATGACAATAAAGCCAGTGATTTTCACCGGATTGGCTGTGATTTTCACCATTTTTTGACAGGATATACAGGATGATCAGGATTTGTAACTATTCAGGTGGGCACAGAGGGGCAAAGGCACAAAGGCACAAAGGCACAAAGAAAAAATGAAAACATATAGGGACCTGCTTGTTTGGCAAAAATCAATGACTTTAAGCTATATGAATTAAGCCGAGAGATAGAACGAATGCTTAGCAGTTTAATCAGGAAGTTAAGCAGCAAATAGGCAAGACAACTTTGTGCCTCTGTGCCTATTAACCTGAGTAGTTACACTTAGTTAACAATGGTCGTGTAATATTGAATCCTTTGATTGACTTCAAGACATTATGGCATCAAGGAAGACCGCCAGCGCCAGAGCATTAATAGAGCCCAAAGTCAAGAAAGAGGCTGAGAAAATACTCAAGAGCCTGGGATTGTCAATTTCAACATCATTTGAATTGTTTTACCGGCAGGTTATTGCCCAAAGCGGGCTGCCTTTTGAACTTCACGTTCCCAACGAAAAAACCATGAAAGCTATTGAGAATTCCAGACAAGGTAAGGGGAGGGCATTTTCCACACCTCAAGAGCTTTTTGATGATCTTGGAATATGATATAATGAGATTAATCAGACGTGACACACAGTTCAAAAGGGACGTTAATCGGATAATCAAACGCCATAAAGATGTCAACAAGTTGAAAGATATTATGTAGCCGTGAACGGCTACTTATCTCCTTACCCGAAAAGCCGGCACGCTGATATTCTGTAGGCATTTCGTTTCTGCATCAATGTTTCTTAAGTTTCCTTATGGCAGACAGGAAAAAAAGTGACAGGCTGAGATGATGCAGGAGTTGTGATTCAATATCCGCCTTTAGCAACGGTTCGGGAAAAGGCCCGAATTCATACATTTGCTGCCACAGGTCATATGGCAGAGGCTCCTTGTCGGCCACTATATCAAACAGGTCAGACCATTTTTCATCTCTAACTATCCCATGCCACAGCGTTAAATCCTCAAATGCCCTGCAACCAATCTCTGAAAGGGAGAAAGGAAAGAGGTGAAAAAGAAAATATCTTCCTATAAGGGAATCACCTGTCATTCTGAAAAGATCAAGTCTTGCGCTTCCGGATATGGCAAAACGAAAGTTTTTGTGGAACTGATCGTAATATCCTTTCAGGATGTCTTTCCATTTGGTTCGCTTATGAATTTCGTCCAGAGCAATCCAGACATCTTGATTCTTTTTCTTTAACAGCCTGGCCTGCGATTCAAAAAAGATGGGGTCTTCACGGTATAATGCCTTAACTTTTGGCGTGTCCCAGTTAAAAAAAAGTGAAGAACAGCCCTTTTGGGCCAAAAAATGATCCAGTTTCACATACAATTTCAAAAGACCATTAAAAATATTTCCAGGGGTATACTCATATAGCCATTATTACAGTAAAAAGTATCTTTAGAAATGATTAGTCCCTTTTTAAATCCCAACTTATTTATTAACTTGAAATCGTTTTTCTCAATCTTATTTTGATACTTAACTTCAACAGGCATCAAAATATTATCCTGTTTAATCAAAAAATCAATCTCGCCACTATTTCGAAAGAAAAAGACTTGAGAGCCGGTCCAGTCTTTTACCTCGTAATAATGAAAAAGAAGATTAGCCACTGCCATTTCGGCAAGGCAGCTCTTAATCTTTATGTTTCTGAGCTTTTCTTCAGTTTTCTCCTGAAAGAATAACCAGTTTTCAACCCACCCCCATAAAGACCATAAGATAAACGGATCCAGAAAATAGAACTTTTTCATTTTTTTTACCCTTGGCAGTCCGGTATTAACATCTGCCTGGTAAAGAAGCCGTAGTATAAATGAGTCCTCCATGACCTGCATATATTCTGAAACAGTCTTATGAGTGGCAATATCAATCTTTTTGGCAATTGTTTCCCATCCAAAAACAGAAACTGTTATTTTCAATAACCTGGATATAATCTGTCGCGTAGTTCTTTCACTTTTACCCGCTTTTGCCATATCGCCGCGGATCCATTGAAGATAGATTTCATAGATGTCAAATGCTATAAAGCCGGAACTATACAATTCGTTAATTGATTTTATGAATCCGCCGCTGATTAAATAGCGGTCAAACAATCTGGAAAGAGAGCGCTTGTAAGGATTGAATGCAAAGATATCTCTGAAATTGCCCTCTGTAAGATCAAAAAGATCAAAAAATGGCACTTCTTTGAAATGTGCTGCTATATCCGGTGATGTAAGTGATACATATTCCCGAAAGGTAAGCGGCAATAAAATTTTGTCCGGATGAGCCCCTCTTCCTCTCCGGCCTGGAAGCCTCTCTATGCCCAGTCTGAGATCAGAAGCGTTTGAGCCGGAAAGAATCAGGATAGAGTTGCTCAACTTTCCAAGATCAATTAGATATTTGATTCCTCTTTGCCAATTGTTGACTGCGGTTATTTCATCCAAAAACAGAAATGTCCTTTCTGGCGGGCTGGGTAATTTGTTTAAAAAATCAAAATATGTCTCAATCAGTTCGATAATATCTTTATAAGAATCCAGATTATCTGCGCTGTAATACACAATCTGTTCTTTCCTGATTTCAGGGTTTTTAAGTAATTTTTTGATTATAAGCTTGAGCAGTGTGGTTTTGCCCACCTGCCGCGGACCTCGCAATGTGTATATATGAAAAGAAGAAAAATCAAACTCATCCATCAAGGAAGGCTGCCATTTTAGCGATTGTTTTTGCCATTCCATGATTTTTGGGTCTTTCTCAATTAGGGACGCGTCTTGCCACCAGATATTTTGATTAATCAGATGATTTAGCATATTGATATTCCCAATATCGAATTTAAGTAAAATATGATATTTTAAATATCTCTTTCAAACGCAACTGTCAATAATAAGTCTGCCGATTTAGGGAACAAAGGAAATAACTGTAAGCCGTGAACGGTTACATATCCAGTTTTTCGAGTCTGTAGCGTAGTGAATCAAAGCTTATGTTGAGATATTTAGCGGCCTTTGTCTTTGAACCATTTGCCTTTTGAAGAGCTTTTGTTATCAAAAGATTCTCTACCCTTGCCAGCTCCTTATTTAAGTTTATGCCTTTTTCAGGAATGCCGGTATTTAAAGCAGTATTTTCATCTATCTCACCCGTTCCGGACATAATGAGGTTTTCCGGTAAAATTATATTCGTGGTCTCAAGGGCGACACTTCTTTCGATTATGTTTTCCAGTTCCCTTATATTTCCAGGAAAAGGATACTTCATAAGGAGTTGGAGGGCATAAGGAGATATCTTCTTGACCTCCTTTCCAAATTCTTTTGAATACTTTTCTATAAAATACCTTGTCAGCAGGGGAATGTCTTCATTTCTTTCCCTTAAAGGCGGAATCTTAACAGGAATTACGTTAAGTCTGTAATAGAGATCCTCCCTGAAACCGCTATTTTTAACTTTCTGCTCCAGATCCTGATTTGTGGCGGATATGATTCTTGCATCCACCTTGATATCCTCTGTGCTACCTATTCTTCTGAAGGTTTTTTCCTGAACCACCCGGAGGAGTTTTACCTGAAGGAACGGCGGCAACTCACCGATTTCGTCAAGAAAGATCGTTCCCTTGTGGGCGACCTCAAAAAGGCCGGGTTTATCTACATGGGCTCCGCTGAATGAACCCTTCATATAACCGAATAGTTCACTTTCCAGAAGGTTTTCCGGTATGCCACCGCAGTTTATAACAACAAATGGTTTGTCTTTTCTGGAGCTGTTTTCATGGATGGCCCCGGCAACCAGCTCTTTACCTGTGCCGCTTTCGCCGGTAATAAGAACATTGGCAGTAGTATTCGCCACTTTTTTAACAAGTGAATAAACCATTAACATTCCCTTGCTTTTTCCAATCATATTCCCAAAGGAAAGAGCATCCTCCACATCCTTCATAAAAACCGCATCTTCCACTTTGATGCCCTTCTTGCTGAGCGCATCTTTTATCACAGCTTTAAGGTCCTCAACGTCAAAATTTTTTTCAAGATAGTCGTATGCGCCCTCTTTCATTGCGGAAACCGCTGTCTTTCCTGAAGCGTAAGCTGTGATTAATATAACTATGGTTTCCGGTGAAATCTCCTTGATACTTTTCAAAACATCGATTCCATCAATTTTAGGCATCTTCAGATCAGTAATGGCCAGGTCAAATTTATTCCTTTTGCAAAGGCCTAACGCCTCTTTACCTCCGGAAGCAGAAACAACCTCATGTCCTTCTCTGGTAAGCAGTATCTCGAGAAATTCTCTCATACCCTGATCATCATCAACAACGAGAATCTTCGCCATCTGAGACCTCCTGTATTAATAAAGTGCCTAAAGTTGTTGTTAGGTTCACGGTTCACGGTTTACAACGGTTTTATCGGCAGCAAAACTATACAATCCGTTCCTTTTCCTGGTTTGCTTTCGATTCTGATTTTCCCCATATGATTTTCTACAATTCTGTTTACAATTGCCAGTCCAAGGCCTGTGCCATTCTCCTTTGTTGTGTAAAAAGGTTCAAACACTTTGGCTTGATTTTTTTCTTTGATCCCACAGCCGGTATCGCTTATCCGTATCTCAAGATATTCTTTCCTATCTGGAAATCCCCCCTTACCCCCCTTTACTAAAGGGGGAATTGGGGTGGTTTTTATTTTCAATCTGCCTCCTTCGGGCATTGCCTGGACGGCATTTGAAATCATGTTCCAGATCACCTGTCTTATCTCCGCCTTGTTTCCATATATATTGGTTTGATCACACAAGCTCTTGATTATTTCGATATCTTTACGCCATTCAGGACTAAAGCGAAGAGATTCGAGGAGATCATCTATAATGATTTTAACATTAATATCTCTTTGCTCAGACTGTTTCGGCCGTGCCAGAAGAAGGAAGTCTTTAACAAAGCCGTCAAGCCGATCCTTTCCTCTCAGAATGATCTGCATGAGCTTTCTATCTGTTTCGGCCAACCTTAAATCTTTGCTTAACATCTGAATCGGCCCGCTGATTGATGCAAGAGGATTTCTTATTTCATGGGCAAGGCCTGCGGCCATTTCACCAACAAAGGCAAGCCTTTTGTTTTTTTCAATCTGGCCTTCCATTTTTTTAATAACCGTCAAATCCTGAAAGATCAGAATGTTGCCGATTTTTTCTCTATCGCCATCAACAAGGGGGGAAACAGAACAGCCCATTATCTTTTCTGAATCTGCAACTTCAAATCTGTTCCCCTGTTTCCATCGGCCCTCTTTATTCAGCATTTTGGAAAGAAGAGGGGGGGCATCACTGATTTTTTTATTTATAATTTCAGAACGCAAAAAACCGGTAATTTTTTCGGCCCCTCTGTTAAAGGATTTTATATTGCCATGGAGATCGATTGTTAAGATTCCCGTTTCTACAGACTCGATTATGCTTTTGTGCAGCAGATCGAGTTGATCAAATGCGCTTTCTTTTTCCGCCAGGAGATCCCTGGCCATCTTTTCCCGTTTGGCGGCAAAACTTGCCAGCAGTGCAACAATATAGAAAGATATGATATGGATAAAAATCCTCGAAAAGACATAGCTGGCTTCAGAGTTGTAGTCATAACCCAGTGTGTGTATCGGTTGAATAAGACCATAGTATTCCAGATCAAGCAACAGCCCGTAAAATATGCCGCTGACCGAGGCTGAAATTAACCCTCCCCTGCCTGCCAAAAAGAGCGTTGAATAGATGATGACCAAAGGATAAAAGACAGAATAGATGCTCTCAATTCCACCGGTTACATATACAAGCCCGGTTATCAGTGAAATATCTAAAAGGCTTTGTATGTAAATATTCGGCCTGATGTTTTTGATAATTTTTGAAATGAAAAGGCAGGCAAAAGAAAGAAGATAGGATAATGCTATGATGAAATATACTGGCGCAAGCGCTGCCTGCAGAGATGGTTCTGTTTCTTTAATCCGGATAAACGTTGTAATGCCGAGCAGGAAGGTTGCAATTACAACCCTGAAAAATATCAACCATCGAAGTCTTTTCTCCAGAGGATTATCTTTCAAATACGACCTCCACGCTTACCATGGTCAGATATCGTGAAACCTTTGCAAAACGCCCCATTTTGCCCAATTTCTGTGTCAGTCTCAAATTTTAAGCCTCGAAATACTCAATGTATTCCTGTATTTAAAATTTTCGCCTTCCTTGAACTTGAACAAAATTGAACATTTTTCAAAGGTCTCATCGTAAAATAGTTCAGGTTTTTTCTTCATCTTTTCCCATTCAACGTTCGATGTTCATCTTTTTTCAGTCCCTCATGGGAAAAAACAACTTAGCGCTTATGGGATTTGGGTGTGTGTTTTTTACTTTTCAATTCCAAGCTTTTCAATGCGGTATCTTAAAGAACGCAGGCTAAGGCCAAGAAGCTCTGCTGCTTTGTTTTTGTTGCCATTTTTGCATTCAAGCGCTTTCTCAATATAGGCTTTTTCGATTTCTTCAAGGATAGTCTCCAGGCAAACACCATTTTGAACTTCATCCAGATCAAAGCGCTTGTCTTTTATTCCTTCAACCCATCTGCGCTTATGAATGGAAAGGGCAAGGCTGTCAGGCAGGATAATATTTGTGTTTGATAGGGCTGCGCTTCGTTCAAGCAGGTTCTCAAGCTCGCGGACATTCCCAGGGAAGTCATATTTTTCTAATAAGTCAATAGCATATGAAGATATCTTGGTGATTTCCTTGCCCATTTCTTTTGAATATTTTTCAAGAAAATGCTGGACAAGGGCGCGAAGGTCGCCCTTCCTTTCCCGGAGCGGCGGCATCTTAATTTCTATTACATTAAGGCGATAGAACAGGTCTTCTCTGAAATTTTCGGCAATAACCTCTTTCTCAAGATTTTTGTTGGTGGCTGAAATGATCCTTATATCCACCGAAATATCCTCGGTGCCGCCAACCTCCTTAAACACCTTTTCCTGAATAACTCTAAGTAACTTAACCTGCATAGGAAGACTGAATTCCCCGATTTCATCCAGAAAAACAGAGCCTTTGTCGGCAATCTTAAAAAGACCCTTTTTATCCTGTATTGCGCCTGTAAAAGAGCCTTTCTTATGACCCAAAAGCTCACTTTCCATTAAAGCTTCAGGAATGCCTCCGCAGTTTATAACAACAAAGGGCTTATTACGGCGGTCACTCTGCTCATGTATGGCGTGCGCAATCAATTCTTTGCCGGTTCCGCTTTCGCCTGAAATAAGGATATTTGTCTTGGTTTTAGCAACCTGTTTGACCATATCATAGATATGCAGCATTCTTGGGCTGCTGCCTACTATCTTGCCGAAATGGAGAGTTTTCTTTAGCTCGCTGTCAATAATCTCTTTTTCATGTTCTATTGTTTTAAGATCAAGAGCGTTTTTTATGGTTTGTTTAATCTCTTCATTGTTAAATGGCTTGGGGACATAGTCATAAGCCCCTTCATTCATGGCTTCAACTGCGGTTTCCGCAGATGCATAGGCGGAAATCATAATTACCACAGTATGTTGACTCTGTTTTTTTGCTGCCCTTAATACGTCGAGTCCACTTATATCGCCTAACCTTATATCGCAAAGCAAAAGGTCAAAATGTTTTTTATTGATCATCGAGATGGCTGTTTTCCCGTTTTCAGCGCAGGAAACCTTATAGCCTTCTCTGCTTAGCAGTACTTCAAGAAATCTGCGCATGCTAATCTCATCATCAACAACCAGTATTCGTTGGGATTTATTTGACATAGGTTCAAGGTTCAAGGTTAAATTTCATCAAATAAAATCTTTCCGCCAACCATGGTTAGAACTGCTTTGCCTTTCATATCCCAGCCATTGAAAGGAGTGTTCCGGCTGAGCGACTGGAATTTGCTGGAATCAATTTTATATGAACGGTCCGGATCAATGATAGTAATGTCAGCGGGTCTTCCGGTTTTTATACCGATGTTGAGCCCGAGAATTTTTGCCGGATTTGTTGACATTTTTTCGACAAGGCCTGTTAATGAGATTACACCATCGTGAACAAGCTTTAATGATAGAGAAACAGAGGTTTCAAGTCCAATAATGCCGTTCGCTGCCTGGTCGAATTCCACCTCTTTTTCAATGTAAGAATGGGGTGCGTGATCAGTTGCTATAACGTCAATTATTCCATCCGCCAGTCCTTTTAGAATTGCTTCTCTATCCTGGCTGGAGCGCAGGGGAGGATTCATTTTCGCATTAGTATTATACCCTTTTATGGTATCTTCGGTCAGTGTAAAATAATGCGGTGCGGTTTCAGCAGTTACCTTTACTCCTCTTTTCTTTGCATTTCTTATCGCCAGAACAGATTCCTTTGTGCTGACATGAGCAATGTGGAGGTGGCTTGCTGTTAGTTCGTAAAGAGCTATATCCCGCATAATCATAGTGCTTTCAGCAGCATTGGGTATTCCGGCCAGCCCCATGCTTGTTGCAACAGCACCTTCGTTAACTACTCCATTCGCAACAAGGTCAAGGTCTTCGCAGTGAGAGATAATGGGCATACTGAATCCCTTTGCATATTCCATAGCCCTTCGCATAAGCTGACTGTTACTCACAGGGTTGCCGTCATCAGAAAGCGCTATGGCCCCTGCTTCTTTTAACTCTCCATATTCACACAGAGATTTTCCATTTAAGCCTTTACTTATTGCAGCAACCGGATAAACTCTGACCGTGTCTGCAATGGCTGCTTTGTTTAATATATATTCAGTTATCTGCCCGTTGTCGTTAACAGGATTTGTGTTCGGCATTGGGCAGATCGCTGTAAAACCGCCATGGGCGGCCGCCAGGCAGCCTGATTTTATTGTTTCTTTATATTCATGACCCGGCTCACGCAGATGAACGTGCATGTCGATAAGGCCTGGAGTAACTATTTTGCCGGAAGCATCAATGATTCTGACCTCCGACCCCTGATCTCCGACCCTTGATCCCTGACCCCTGACCCCTGACTTATGCTCTTTTATTTCAGATATTTTACCATCCTTGATGAGAATATCCACAATTCCGTCTAAGTTTCCGGGATCAATGACTCTTCCGTTTTTAATCAGCACCAGCATTTCGTGCACCTCCTGATACCAGATATAAAAGGGCCATGCGGACGGCAACGCCATTTGTTACCTGATCAAGAATTATTGAATACGGGCCATCCACAACTTCATAAGCTATTTCAACTCCCCGGTTGACAGGCCCCGGGTGCATTATCAGCACATTGCTTCGTGCGTTTTCCACCCTTTCTTTTGTAAGTCCATAGACTTTTGAGTATTCACGTTCGGTAGGGAACAAAAAGCTTTTTTGTCGTTCCTTTTGTATTCTCAGCATCATTATAACATCGGCATTGCAGATAGCCTTGTCCACATTATAACTAACTGATGCTCCAAGGGTTTCAATGCCTTTTGGAATCATGGTTGGAGGGCCGGTAATTACAACCTCGGCACCCATTTTTGTAAAGCCGATAATATTTGATCTTGCCACCCTGCTGTGTGATATATCTCCAATTATTGCGATTCGCAGCCCTGAAATTCCCCCCCTCTTTTCCCTGACCGTCATCAGGTCAAGGAGCGCCTGAGTCGGGTGAGCATGCATGCCATCCCCGGCATTGATAACAGAAGATTTAACCAGACCTGCAAGCAGATGGGAAGTGCCTGCTGATGAATGCCGTAATACAATGATATCAGGATTCATGGCTTCAAGATTTCTTGCCGTGTCTGCAAGGGTTTCCCCCTTTACAATGCTGCTCGTACTCGCAGCTATTGACAGGCTGTCGGCACTCAGTCTCTTTGCGGCAATATCAAAAGATATGCGTGTCCTTGTACTGGGCTCATAAAAGAATAAAACTACTGTTTTACCCCTTAAAGTCGGAACCTTTTTAATTGGCCTTATCGAAATTTCCTTCATTCTGTCGGCTGTATCCAGAATCAAGTTGATTTCGTCAACAGAAAGGGACTCCATGTCCAGAATATCTTTTTTTGTAAACAGCATAATTTACCTGTTTTATTCTAAAATTTTCCCAATTCTGCCCCACCTGACCCCGAAATTGTCATTATCCCAGGACCAATATATTATAAAAGCCTTTCCCTTAACATCTTTCAGATCCACAAAACCCCAAAACCTGCTGTCATAGCTGTGATCTCGGTTATCTCCCATTACAAAAATCGAATCTTCAGGTACTGTGACCGGTCCCAAATTATCTCTGGGTTGCATGGCTTTTGGAATTATATGAAGATCTGTATAAATCGCATAGTCTTGTTCAAGACGCTTTTTGTTTACATAGAGCTCCTTATTCCGGATTTCAATAACATCTCCAGGGACACCTATTGTTCTCTTAATAAAATCCTTTTTAGGCTCCTGCCGGAATTTAAAAACAACGATATCTCCTCTTTGAGGATTTTTGTATGGAATGATCGTAGTACTAGTAAACGGAAGTTTGACTCCGTAAATAAATTTGTTTACCAGGATATGATCTCCAATTTGAAGAGTATTTTTCATTGAGCCGGAAGGAATTTTAAAAGCCTGAATTATAAAAGTCCTTACGAATAAGGCGATTATAATCGCCAGAGTTATTGCTTCAATGTTTTCTCTGAGGTTGCTTTTTTTAGGTTTGATTGCCTTTTTCGATGAATTTTTCTGTTTCAAATTAATTTATCCCTGTAGTTATACCTCGAAAGGCCACAAATTACGATTTTTCGCTGGCCATGAACACCAATAGCTGCGTTGCTCAGGCTTGCAATAGCCTGCTATTACGCGTCTTCGCGCCTTGCTCTTGATGCTCATTGCTCACCGAAAAAAACGCAATTTGCAACCTTCCGAGGTATAGTGCCCGAACGAAAACTAGAAAATTTTTTCAAGTTCAAGGAAGGCGCAAATTTTAACCGCAGGAATACATGGAGTATTTTGAGGATTAAAATTTAAGCCTGACGCAGAAATTGGGAAAATTAGCAGTTTTCGTTCAGGCACTAGTTATAAATAAAAGTCTCAGTACAATATTACTGTAAACACCTGCCATTAAATCATCCATTACAACGCCTGCGCCTCCTGCAATTCTCCTTTCCATATACCGAATAGGAAAAGGTTTTAAGATATCAAAAAATCTGAATGTTACAAAACCGGCAGCAACGGAAATTGTATTAAATGGCAGGCCAAGAAATGTTAGCATAATACCTGCTATTTCATCAATTACAATACACCCGGGATCGTTTTGTTTTAATATTTTTTCAGCCCTGTTTGCTATCCATATGGCAAAAAAAATAAATATTAAAATAAACAGAATAGCAACCGACAATTTGGTTTTAGATAGAAGAAAACAAAGAGGAAGTCCCACGATGGATCCAAAAGTGCCAGGTGCAAAAGGAATGTAGCCGGTAAAACAACCGGTTGCAAGCACCATGACCGATTTCTCTCTAAAATTCATGCACAGGTTCTATAAGCAGGTATGGCTTTTGTCAAGCTGCAATACAAGTTAAATTGTAACGGTTTACGGTTCACGGTTTACGGTTGATCAAAACATAAAACGGTTAACTGTAAACCGACAACCGACAACCGACAACCGTGAACTGTTAGATTTTATTTGTCTCTTTAATTATCGTGTCATATACGGTTTTTAACGGAATATCCTTTTCTATGGCGATTTTTTTACAAACTTCGTATTCAGGCACAAGCCGGATATGTCCGTTTGGCTCTGTTACACGTTTTACCTGGATATCACCATAAGTCGTTTTTATGGTTATATTCTCCCGGACAAGTTTAAATCTTTGAACATCATAATATCTTACACCTAATGATGTGGTTTCAGATAAAATACGATTTATTATACTTTTTTTTCTATTTTCCATACACAGAACCTGAATCATTGTGCCCGGTCTGTTTTTTTTCATATACACAGGAATCAAGTAAACATCTATAGCTCCTTCTTCAAACAGGCGATCCATCAGGAAACCAAAAAATTCCGGATTCATATCATCAATACACGTCTCAACCACTGAAATCCGGTCTTTTTGAAAGTCTGAAGTAAGTGTCTCTTTTGTCCCAATAATAATACGCAAAAGATTAGGTATGGTTTTAAGGTCTCGTTTTCCTGCACCATATCCTGTTTTTTCAACTATAATGTCTGGAATTTTTTCAAAGGAATCAGCAATAGAGGCAATAATTGCGGCGCCGGTTGGCGTGACGAGCTCGTGCGGAATTTCTGTCCCATAAACAGGAATTCCCTTTAGGATTGAAAGGGTTGCAGGAGCAGGAACGGGCAACGTTCCGTGCTGGCAGGGAACAAAACCATTGCCTAAAGGAATTCTCGATGAAACTACCTTTTCAATACCCAGATATTCCAAACATAGAGCTGTCCCTACAATATCTACGATAGCATCAATACCCCCCAGTTCATGAAAATGCACTTTTTCTTTGGGCTGTCCGTGTATTTCAGCTTCAGCAATTGCGAGCCTTTCAAAAATTTCAAGGCTCTTTTTCTTTACTTTTATGGAAAGAGAGCTGTCTTGGACAAGAGTTTTAATCTCAGCATAATGCCTTGATTTTATATTATCCTTTGAAATGACATTAACGCTTTGAGCTTTAATTCCGCTGCGGAAAATTGATTCAACAGATATATCAAAATCTTTTAATGGTAATTTTTCAAGGGACTCTTTCAGCCATTTTAAAGGAACTCCAATGTCGATAAGGGCTCCCAGCGTCATATCGCCGCTTATTCCACAAAAACAATCAAAATAGGCTAACATATTATAATTCCTTGGGATGAATCCTGATTATCTCAAGTAAAAGTTCAACTGTACGAACCATATCATCAAGTTTTACAGACTCACGCACTGTATGCATATCCCGCATACCAGTTCCGAGAACGCCGACAGTAATACCTTTTTCAAAGAAAATATTTGCGTCCGCGCCTCCGCCGCTTATCTTGGAAGCCATATTTCTTCCAAGGTTTTCAGCGGCTTTACGTGCAAGAGCTACAACAGGGGTATCGTCAGGAATGTTAGTTAAAGAAAAGTCATTTTCAACAGAAATTTCAAGACAAGGGAGTTTATCATCTGAAACAGGATTTTTATAATTATCAACGACAGTTTTGAAAGATGATACTATTTCAGCCGTAATTTTTCTTAGCTTTTCTTTATCATGGCTTCTGGCCTCACCTTTAACAGTAACCATGCCTGGAACTATATTTGTGGCTATTCCGCCTTCAATTATGCCGATGTTGCATGTTGTTTCATGGTCGATTCTGCCGATATCAAGGGCAGCTATAGCCTTGCTTGCAAGACAGATGGCATTTATCCCTTTTTCAGGCGCAGCCCCTGCATGCGCATCTTTGCCGTGTATTTTAAACTCAATACGGTTTGCAGCAGGTGCCCGTGTGACTATACCTTCTGTATCGGTGGCATCAAGAGTATAACCGTAACTTGCCGAAATAAGGCTGTAATCAAGATGTTTGGCGCCTAAAAGACCTATTTCCTCACAGATCGTGAATACAAGCTCTAAATGGCCATATTCAAGATTATTTTCCTGGAGAATTCTTATGGTTTCTATTATGATGGCAATAGCGCTTTTATCATCTGCTCCGAGAATTGTTGTTCCGTCGCTTGTAAGGATTCCGTCTTTGAATATAACAGATATACCTCTGCCGGGATTGACGGTGTCCATGTGAGCATTAAGAAGCAGCGGGGAGCATTTGGTATTTCCCTTGAATCTGGCAATAAGATTTCCAGTATTGCTTCCTGTTTTTTCTCCGGCACTGTCAACAAAAGTTTCTGCATCCATTGACTCAAGTATTTCACTGATTTCTCGGCAAATACGCCCTTCATCTTTTGATACGCTGTCAATTCCTACCAGATGAGTGAATGTTTCCAGCAGTCTGTCTCTATTTATCATTTTATTGCCTATTTTTTACGATGCAATCTTTTTTAATAACGGTTGAAAAAATAAGATTAACATATTATATAATTCTATAGATTTTCAGATAATTAATTTCACAAGGATAGAAGGAGAAAGGCGTATAAGTTATACGTCGACGACTGATAACGCAGTGAAATTAATTATCTGAAAATCTATAGTGGAAGTGCGCAGCTCACTGGTGGGGCTCCCGGACTTCAAATCCGGTGTGGGGCGCTAAAACCGTCCCGGGTGGGTTCGATTCCCATGCACTTCCGCCATCCAGTTTATTGATAATTTTTTAAAACACCTCCAATCATCCTGCAATTTCCCTACAAAAATATCGCCTACAAAATTGTAGGCATATATTTTTTCCTTAACCATGTCTTAAAAACCGGGTCAGTGATGAAAGTTCTTCAATATTCTTAACTCTTGATGATGCCTGCTTCACCTTGTGCTTTCCCCTATTTACAAGCTTCTTCGCCTATTATATCTTCGAGAAGGTTAAGCCCTTCTTTTCCCTCCTTCAGTCGCAGGTCAAGGAAAATGAGGTCATATTTGTAAGGAGCAAAAACTGTTTTAAACCCCTTCTCAGAGTGGACTACATCCACTTTCCCGATTTCCACGAAACTCTTCTTCAGCTCAAGAGCATAATCTTTATCGTCATCTACGATAAGTATGTGCGTATCATTCACATCCATATGATTATATCGGCATTAAATCATAGTAAAACAAAAATTAATGGTTCACCGCAGAGACGCAAAGAAAGCTGAGTTTAAGTTTTTTATTGCTTTCCGTTGAGAGGACGAAAAGCAATAAGAGCCATCTGAAAAGTGGATTATTCATCTAATTCGTTCACTATTCTTACTATGCCATCCCGCATAAGGAACACATTGAAATTCAGGATCAATCCTAAATGAAGAACTGACAATTTGAGATACGTCAAGAGTTGTGCCTTGTGAATAGGCTCAATCTTTTCGCATGACTTCAGTTCAAGTATGATTTCGTTTTCAACAACTATATCCAGCCTGTAACCACAATCCAGTTTCTTATTTTTATACGTTATAGGTAGTGGTTTCTGTCTTTCGAATCCCAAACCTCGGAGACTCAGTTCATAACATAAGCATTCTTCATATGTAGATTCCAGCAAACCAGGCCCCAAGGTCTTATGTACTTCAATAGCCGCACCTATAATCTTGCTGCTTAATTTATTGATATCCATCACGATTCGATCCTTTGAATGCCCTGAAGTCGTTAGATTTTTTCCTTTCTGTCCTCTCAACAGAAAGGAAAATCCATCTTCTCTTTGCGTTCTCTGCGTCTTTGCGGTGAATTATCGAAAATCAATATGTGCGTATCATTCACATCCATGTAATAAATATGGCACATTGCCTATGCTTTTTCAATTAGAATTTGTACCAGTATTTCAGTGATTTAAATTCTTTTCATAGCATTATCTTGATACAACAACAAAATTATTTTGATAATTCAACTAAAAAGGTGCGTTAAGATTATATCGTTATTAGATTTGACAAATAGCCGCGAAAAGCAATCCCAATGGGTGCAATTGCCTTGCTGCAATTCACGTAATAAATTGAAAAACTTTAGAATTTGTGATATGCATTATTTGTATTAGAATCATCTGAATCTTAAGTTACTCAGTTGGCAAGTTATAAAAAGTTCAGGGCTAACATTGCCTGAAAGTCGCTTTTTATTGACTGAGATTCTTTTGCGATTTTATCTATCAATAATTGGCGGAGGACCACGGGCGTGAGCCCGTGGGTTAATGCCAAGGATAAAACTGATTAATTCATTTACAAAGTGCCATG
>JAJSZT010000030.1 GCA_030272815.1 Deltaproteobacteria bacterium | reverse complement strand
CTGTTGAATTTACAAAGTGTCCCGGCTTAAGTTGGTAGCCCATTCAGATAAGTATTTCTTTGGTAATCCGGCATTATGCTTTCTTTTCTTTGTTCTATTTTTTCCGGCAAACCGACCAGAACATCTTTTTTTAACCTTCTCTTGAAATAAAGTCCAACATGAGATCGAAGTTTCTGCCCAAGCTGATTTAGTTCATGGTCTGAAATGTTTTTTCGAATCGGTTTTTGGTATTGTTCAGAAAAATCTTTTGCGCTCCCTAAAAGTCCGGGCACAACAAAATCTGTAATGCACCACAAATCCACCATAGAATTTTCAACCGGGGTTCCTGTGGCAGCGATCTTAAAGTCAGACTTCAAAGCCTTGATAGCATTTGTTACCAAAGTTCCTGGTGTTTTAATCTTTTGCGCCTCATCAAGGACAACTGCTGCCCAGTCTATCTGCCCGAAAATAAAGTGATTTCTGCGTGTCCGAACAGATTCATAATTGGTCAAAAAAATGGCGTGTCTTTTCAAATTATCCAGTGTTATCTGATTATTTCCAGAACCATAAACAGATGACATCTCTATATCGCTGTTAAAAAAATGGCGGAATTCTGCTTGCCAGTTTTCCAGCAAAGTAACAGGCGCTACAATTAAATAAGGTTTTTTCTCTTTATTTTGAGTTGCATTATGCCAGTCTATAAATGAAAGGATCTGCAACGTTTTCCCGAGGCCCATATCATCGGCCAACAGCCCGCCTGGATACTTCTTGTTTTCAGATAGTGATTCCATCCAGGCAATGCCTTCTCGCTGATGTTCATATAAACGAACTTCTCTTTTCAGCGTAGGCGGTTTCTTGAAATTGTGAATAAACGTCTCCGGCACAGGCACAGGTTGTTTTTTGTGTCTTTGATATTTGTCTTCGTAGAGATTATCTATGATGATTAGAACTTTTTTTTCATCCTTTTTTTCATCTATTGTTTTTTCCACAGGAGATTTTAGATTTTTAAATTGTTCCTTTGATAAATCGATCAGCTTCTTTGCGTTGTTGATTGGAATTTTTTCACCTTTCCATTCAACATTCTCACTTCCTTCTGAATCAGCTTTTTCGTGAGCATCTTGCAGGTCTTTCAGTTCTTCTTTATCTGGAACCAGCACTTTTCTTTTTTCATTGCCGGAATCGATAATAATGCCGGGAATCCATTCGGATTTGTAAGGAGAAATAAAAGGGAAATACCGGGGTTTGTACAGACCAATTTTGATAACCCGATCGCTGAAATTGTCCAGGTCAATAACATCAGGATCAAAAATTTCCTGTGGTTTTTTAAGTATTTTTTCTTTTTCTTTACCGTCAACCCTTCGATATTCTTTAATTTTTCTCAATTCATCTTGCTGTTTTTTACTGAAAGGAATTCTGAGCCTATTATTTTTTTCGTCTTTGATTGTATAACTTTGCCTAACGTTCCGAGCAGTATCGAATTTAGTTTCAAATTGTCTTTGTATATTAGATTTGTCTAATGGCTCAATTTCTGGCAATATTTCCAGGTTTCCGTCTTCGGTTTTTGATAGTTTGAGACCGATTTTTTCAGGAACAAATATATTCTCGGCCTCAAGGTAAGAATCGAGAATGGCAGCAGATTTTTTTGACAATTGTTTAATTTCAGAAAATTTAGTCAGGCTGGCAGGGAAATCCCTATCACGAATAGCATTGAACTCTTCCACAGCCTCACTCAAACGATACTGCTCTGGAGAAAGAAGGTATTCGGTCCCATCCTCCAATGTCAGAATGCAGCCTGTGCATTCTCCGAACAACTGGTTCCCATGATTATATTCGTAAAATCCAAGAACAAGCTGCATGTCGGATTCATGCAGCATGCCCGATGCATCAATTCTGATATCAAAAGGATAAGGATCAGGCAGTTCCAATATCTTTTGATCAATAGAGGACAGACGGCATATCTCTTCATGAGGAATGAGAATTTTCTCATTTTCTTTTTGAGCAAGTCCGTTTTCCAGAAGCTCTTGAAATAGCAGCGAGCGTGGATTGTTGGAATCTTTGCTTTCGGGAAATACCAAATATTGTTTGGTCTTGTTTTCCATATTGCTTGCTTAAATAGTCAAATATTCTTTCATCCAGACCTTAAATCCCCTTTGCCAACCTTTGTGGTGCCGCACTCTGCCTTCCTCACGAAGACGGTAATATTGAGCATCTGTTCTAACAGCCAACTTTCTATTGTCAGGATGCTTCAACAGAGACAATGTAATGGTTTCCTTGCTTAGATCAGGCTTTAATTCGTTTTTTGCCTTATAAATATAACAGGCGCCTCCTGTATGGCTGAATTCAACAAAATTATAATTTTTCATTTCCAATACAAAGGAGCTTGTATTGCCGCCTCCTTTCAACTGCCCCAACTTGCAATTTAAAATTGCAGGCTCAATATCCTGATTATTATATTTGAAATTCCATAGCCTTGTGTTGTCCATGTAAATTTTAAAGTTGGTTACATAATCAATATATCTGTTCCAGAATTCCTTACGGTCTTGGTCCATCGCAATTTTGTCGAAAAACAGATAGATAAACTTATTTGCAAGCCACTGATTTAGGACTTTTCTTGCTTTGTTGAGATTTTCTTTATCCTGTTCGTTTGCACCTTTCCATGGATACCAGTAATGGTCGGATGATGGGTCGCCAATATTTTGAAAACAGAAATTGAGGATTTTCATTCGAATGGAATCCGAGCTACTGATGCTATCAACCCTTAAAACAACTTTTTCAAGACACTTTTTATAAGTATCTTGTAGATTATGATCTTGTAGAAAAGAGAATATGCCGTCAATCTTTTCAAGAAAATCAGTTTGTCTTGTGAGAAGTTTTGTATAGGTTTCAGCAAATTCACTGAAATATTCAAATCCAATCATAGATTTTGGCACTTCAAGATATTCAAAAACATCATCAGGTTTTTTGTTATCAGCGATTAGGTTCTGGCATAGATTGATAATTCCTGCTGGATCAAGATAATACTGCGCTTTTAATTTTACAGCGATAAGACGTTTACTCTTACCATTGTTTTTCTTCAATTTGCTGGCAATAAAGCTTTTCAAAAGATGGGTGTCCAAGCTTATCCAGTTTTTTATAAGCGCAGAAAAAATGTCCGATATCATAATCGGTCTGAAATGAATATATATTATCCTGAGTGCTTCACTGCAAAAATTTGAATTGATAATTGATTTTTCCTCTCCTTCTTTATAAGAGAGCGACCGAGCAAGTTTGCTGACATTTCGGAAGCTGTTAAAATTTCTTTCTATAGCGCTTCTGCCTTCTTTGGCGCTTTTCATAAACAAACGATAAATCTCCGCAACATCAGGCGGAATTTTTGGTGTAAAAAGAGAAAATTTATCAATAATCTTTTCTATCTTTTTTTGATCCTTATTGATTCCCCGTTTTGTGGAATCATCAATAATATTTTGATATAACTTAATAAACTTACTTGCATCAAAATTAAAATTGAGCAGGTTTCTTGCTGTATTCATTATTACCCCAGTTATTGAACTGCTTGTTTTGGAGAGTTGTCCAGTCCTTAAAACTAAACTTAAACTCAACTCTTCGGTTCCTGCGCCTGCCTTCTATCGTATCGTTTTCAGATATCGGATTTGCAAAACTTCTGCCATCTGCCGAAAGTTTTTTTATCAGGATATCATTGTAATCAAAATCAGTAAATTCCTCAGAATAAACGTAAAAAACTACGTTGTAAGCTCTGTCCATGCTTAGCTTCATATTATATAGATAATCGCCGATATTGTCTGTATGTCCTTCAATTATTACCTGTCCAATTTGTTCCCTGATTTCTTTTTTAGCAAATAAAATTTCTACATATCTTGGAATAAATTTATCAAGAAACTCCTTTCCTTTTTCCTTTAACTCAAATTTCCCAAATTCAAATAAAATGGCCTCCTTAATTCGAATAGCTCCGGTTTTTGGGTCTACCTCAATATCAAACTGATCCATTTCACCTTTAAGCTGAGCGATAATTCTTCTTTTGGCCTCTTGCTGTGCGCTGATCGTATCTAGATATTTTTTGTTTTCTTCCTGTTGTTCTGCCAATTTCAACGATATCCCCGACAAAATCAGGATGAAGACCAAAAGCAATGCGGTCATCAAATCGCTAATCGAAAGGGAAAAAATGTTTTCATCATTTGAAATTATCGGCTGTAAAAAGAGTGGTTTCATCTATGAAGGTTGTCCAACTGGTCGGAAATAATCTCGAAAAGCTCATTAAGCGCTTCAACACTTCCAGCCAATGCCCCCGATGCTGTTGACAACTTATTTGTAAACTCAGATAGATAATCATTAATTCCATTTTTGACAGTAACCGAATATCTTGTCAGCCCACCTTCAACTTCTGTGAAAATATCATCCAATCCATTCTGGATAATTTCGAACTTTCCAACATAATCATTAAGAACTTCCTGATTTTCTAACAAGGAGTCGCCAATCTGATCAAGCGTTTTATCATTAAATTCCGTCATCTTCTGGAACATGTGCTTGATAGATTGAAGCGAAGACTCCAGGTTTTTACCGGCATTATCCATCTGGTCGGTACTATTGTTTAAACGAGCTGAAATCGTATCAAATTTATTAGTTATTTCTACCATTAGTTTGTTGTTTTCATTGATATGGGAGAGTAACGTTTGTTCGTCTTTTACAACATCTGTGGTTGAAGAAAGTAGCTCTGATATTTCTTTTGTGTAGGTTTCTTGAAGCAGGATCATATCTTCGATCTGCTTGACCGAAGATGACAAGCTCTTGTTTACTTGATCCAATATTGACTGCTCTCTATCGATCTGCTGTTGCTCGGCTTTTGAGAGACTGCCTATAATCGAATCTATGGATGCTTTGAATTTATTAACAGTGCTGTCAAACTCTTCTTTAGTTTGTGTTTGACGTTTTTGTGATTCCTCATGATTTGTTTGGTTGATATCATTCAACATTTTGCCAAGGATATCCGGAAGCTTTTCCATGACACCTGCGGATTCATTCAATGAGTCAATTACCCTGTTCAATTGCTGCATGGCGCCGGCGCTAAATGCTTCTCGAAAATCTTCCATAACTGCCTTAAGGTTATTTTCTAAAGAAGAAACTGCCTTGCTTAATTGATTCCCAATATCCTGACCAGTTGATGAAGAAAAAGATTTAAATGAAGTCTCAAGCGTTTTTAAGGAATTCAATATCTTTTCAAATTCAGGAAGTATTGAACGGGCTGACATTGTTTCCAACTTGTCCATGATAACATCCGATAAATCCGTTGAAAACGATTTCAATGCCTTGGATTGTTCTTCAGCTTCTCGTAAGAGATCCCGAAATAAATTTGACGGCTGGATATCATTTCCATCTTCATCTTTCACAACAAACAATTTTTGAATATCTATTGTAAAATTTTTCAGTTCATCGGATATATGTTTTTGAATCTCAACACGCTGAATTTTAAATTCATCAATAAGAGCTTGTTGCATCTCCAAACGAAATTTATCAGCAGACGATTCCCATCTTTGAAACAATGCGTTACGTTCCTGTTGGGCAATTTGAATTTTGTTTTCTTTTGTAAGTTTATATTTATCATTAAGGAGACCGCATATTTTCTGGATGTAGTCTCCGAATGTATTGAAAAGAATTTTTTCGGAATAACCAAAAATAATGGAAAGAGATATGCCGTGCAGTGATGTCAAAAACGCTGTTTTAATACCGCCAATTAAAGTTTCAATACTAACAAGAATTTTGCCCGAAGATGAGAAATTAAAATCACTTATTCCAAGAGTAAGACCGACAAATGTTCCAAGAATCCCAAGGCCGACAAACATACCGGGAATGCTTTTCCAGAATTCAACATTTATCTGTTTTTGAACTAAGGTTTGATTGAAATAGCTTTCTGCAAAATCGTCAGTTTTTTTTGTATTATCACCCAAAGTTACAAAATGTTGAAGATATAATATCCAGCTATCTTTTAGATACTTGTTCGATGAAATGCGATCTTCTGCAAATTCCTCCATTACTGCACGGATTGATTTTTTGATAAACTGGATTTTTATGATTATGTAAGCAAAAAAGGCAAAAAAAGCCCCATGAAGCAAGACTACCCAAATCGAAGTAATAAGACCGGTCTCTTTATAATAAAAATATGGAAAGAGTATTTCAGCTAATTCTTCCATTGATTTTGCCTATGCTGATACTGTAAAAATCAACAAGTTAGCGCCCTTCGGGAGAGCTGTTAAGCTTACCCAGTTTACCAGCTAAGAGCTACGAACCATTATTGCAGACCGATAGTCTCTAACCTATTAATAAAATTGACCAAAAGATGAAAACTCCTATGCTATCAAGTTAAAAGAATAGAACTGTCGGCTCAAAACAAATTATACTGCTTTTTTGCTTTTGTCGTAAATCTATGTAGCAAGATAGGCATATCATCCCACGTTCGACCATTCAATACCCGGCCAGCCTTCTTTTTATTCACGCCGCCCCATTGTTTAAAAAAGAATGGAACGTCTGCCTTATGGCATTGATGCTGAATATCAAGCGCCCATTTTTCATCCATTGGTCTTGCTCCTGGGCCGCTTTCACCGCCGACAATAACCCAGTCAATACCTGTCAAATCAATATCGAAAATTGGCCCTAAAAGCGGCTCCAAAGACAAGAATCGAACTGCCGCAGGGACATTGCGAAGATAGTCGATGCGCTTTATGTAGGAAACATTTTCGACAGTCACTCCCATCCAAACGTTATCCGGCCAGCACAGCAAAGACGCAAGTTCAGCAAAACGTTCAGACCGTTTGGTCAAAATTTGAAATCTATGCCAATGCGCTCGCTTCATGATATCGAATACTTGATGTATAAAGGATATCGGAATGTCCTTGTGGAAGAGATCGCTCATTGAATTAACAAAAATAGTCTGCGGTTTTTTCCACGTCAGGGGAAGATCAAGAGCATGCGGATGCAGGGTGACTTTAAAGCCGTTAACGTAATTCTTCTGCCCCATTGCCTTTAAACGCCGAGCCATACGCTCGGCGTAGCAATGAGCACATCCTTCGCTTATTTTTGTGCATCCGGTGACAGGATTCCACGTAGATTCTGTCCACTCAATCGATGATTTAACGCCCATCTTTTTGCCCTCATAATTTGGGGAAGGTAGCCATAACAGAATCACCAAAAGTGCCTTTTCTGTGGTTGCTTGCTGCGATTTTGCCTTTTTCTTCGAGTTCCAAGAGAACGTTTTTATAATTTTTCTTGATGTAAGGCGTATCAACGTTGTGTTGTTCGTAGATTCCACGCATAGTAAGAGTCTGTCCGGCAAACTCCTTAAGCAACATCTCTTTTAGGTCATTAAGTGGACGGGACAACTGGAATAGAAGGCACTGTTTGGGCAAAAAGTCCGCCGGGTTATATTCAAAAGACGGAATTCCTTCTGTTTGACTCGAACTTTCACGAGCCATGATATCCTTCATAATTTCATATCCACGGAAGTTCTTACTGATAAAAATTAAATGGTGGCTTGTTCGCCTGCCACGTGCATCCTTAAACGTAAACGGAAGGGTATAGCGATTTTCATAAGATTTTATGGACTGGCACAATTCTTCAACAATCATCGCTTCGCGTTTGGAAGGCGAAACTCCGTTAAGACTTGGCCTCAACGCATCTGCTCGCTCCTCTCCGAATAAAGCATCCATATGTTCTTTAACCATCGGATTACTTAAGCCCATGTTGATGCGATTATAGTTAAAGAAAAAAATGCAATCGCATCCCCAATCCTTCAAAACAGAATTAACAAGACGAAGCGACAAGCCCTTGTATCCCCAAGGGTCAACAAAAAATAGAGTCGGGACAAGGTTCATTTCCTCAAACATTTTGACAATTTCTTCCCCGACTTCCTTATTTTCCACCTGTGGCTTGTGTTTTAGTGTTTCGACTCCAGGAAGTTCTCTAATTGCTTTCTCAAGAGATCGAGAATTCTCTTCATCTTTGTCATTAAACAGAGTCACAAGGCGGTTACGAATATCTGGTTTTTCGATGGCATTTTTAAGAATTTTAATCGGCGTGGACTGTGTGCCATCATCATAACGCCCAGGACCAGCAAACAGGTCAATGTAGGCAATCTTGCCAGAAGAACGTCCTGGATAACGTTTTTGTGTGGAGATAATTACATTCGCCCAAACATCAAAGTACTTGGAAACAATGGTCGCTTTGACAAGTGATTGCTCAGTTTGCTCGTCGAAAAAACTGTTTTTTGACATATTTTGTTCCTGTTTATTAAGCTATTTTGTCGATTCCTATTATAGAAACGTTCGAATGCCGGAGCTAACCCACACAGGACAACTTGATGTCGGTATGCCGCTAAACGTTGATGTCCCGTGTTGGATTAAGCGACAAGTTAAGCCACGTTATTTTAATCTGTATATATATATGAATTATCAATAAGGTGGCCGTTAATTACATTCTTGGAGAAACGAATACAGGAAATACCTTCCCCATTGCAAATTGCGATACGCATAAGTGAAATTAATGAATAAAATACATTCAATGAGCATAATGCTTCTCTTTTATTTTGAAAGCTAACCGGATTCAAATCCTTAAGACACCAGTTACAGATTAAGCTCGACCAATTCCGCGTCCAAAGAACTTCCCCGTAGATGAAGCAGAGCAACTGTGATTGGCGCTCTAAACGGCCCAGCCGTGCCCGGGTTCAAAAAAAGCACATTGCTTTTCCTGTCTATAGATGCCAGGTGAGTATGACCACATATAACAGCGTTAAAGCCTGCTGCAGCGGGATCTATGTCCAGTTCATGTGCATTATGAAGCACGTAGAGCAAGAATTTTCCGATCTCGACAACCTCTGTTTCAGGGAGGTAGTGTGCCCATCCGCCCACGTCCATGTTTCCTCGCACAGCATAGACCGGACTAACCGCTCGCAAAGTTTCAAGCACCTCATGCTTACCGATGTCGCCAGCATGAATAATCAAGTCGGTACTTTCGAGAACTGTGATTGCCTCAGGCCTCAAGAGACCGTGTGTGTCCGAGATGACACCAACGAGATAATCATCAGAGCTTTGTGATTTTATTGACATTACAAGTAGTTCCTGAATGCCTAATGAATAGCGTTTTATCTTTTGTTCAGTTGAGTGTAAAAGCTTGACCTGCCCATATAGCATAACAAAAAAATATAAAGAATCAAGCTGTTAATGGAAAGGAGGTGATGGGCAAAACGTGGTTGAAAAAACTAACTGGCGGTGTTAATGAAGCCATCAAGCAGGAGGCCATGAAATCCAGAAAATTTGAAATAAAGGGTGTGGGCGAAATACTTTTGGAACGTAGTATACGTGCTAAACATATCAGCCTTTCGGTTAGACCGTTCAAAGGTGTGAGAGTTGCTGTGCCCTGCAGCGTATCATTTGACAAGGCAGAAAAAGTGGCTCAATCAAAGGCCGGCTGGATAAAAAAACATCTGGATCAGATGAAGTCATTTGAGCAGGAAGCTACAGAACTTAAAAAAAACAATCATATCAACCGAGAAAAATCAAAAAAACGCTTGGTCAAGCGGCTTAATGAACTATCTGAAAAGCACGGTTTGACCTATAACAAGGTTTTTGTGAAAAACCAGAAAACCAGATGGGGTAGTTGTTCAGGAAAAAACAACATTAATTTGAACGTCAATCTGGTAAGAATCCCATATGAATTGATGGATTATACCATCCTGCACGAACTGCTTCATACCCTGATAAAGGACCACAGCAAGCGGTTTTGGGATGAACTGGATAAGTTGGTTGTGGATGCGAAGAAATTGGATAAAGAACTTAATAAATATAACATGTTGTTAATATAAGATTTAAAAGAAAAATTTTATTATCGCAAAGCCGGCTATAAGCAACACCACAAATGTAATGGCAAGTATATTGAAATACTTGTCTATAAAGGTTTTAATCTTGGGACCGAAAAGATAGATAAGCCATCCCACCAGAAAAAAACGTGCTGCTCTTGAAACCGCCGATGCAATTACGAAAACTGTAAAATTTATATCAAATGCCCCGGCGGATATTGTGAATACTTTATAGGGAATTGGTGTAAATCCTGCAATGCCTATAGCCCACGCATCGTATTGCATATAGAGATCTTTGATGTATTGCATTTTGTGGGTCAGGCCGTAAAACTGGATGATCTTTTCGCCCACAGTAATCATAAACTGCCATCCGATCAAATAGCCGAAACATCCGCCTATCAAGGAGCCTGCAGTACAAATTAGAGCATATTTAAATGACTTTTTTGGAATAGATACAGCTAAAGCTATTAGTAAAACATCAGGGGGTACGGGGAAGAAGGAAGATTCGCTAAGCGCGAGCAGAAATAATGCCCATGATCCATAGGGAGTTTTCGCCCAATGGAGAACCCAGGAATAAAGGCGACGAAGCATTTATTGATCCCTCCATCCATGTTCACCAACAAGCTTGACAAACCGGCATCCGCCCAGGCTTGTTTTGTGAACACCTGTTTCATTTTTGTAGAGCCTGATTAAATCTTGGGAATATTGATCTCCTACAGGTAAAACCATGCGCCCGCCTACGGCAAGCTGATTAACCAGCACTTCAGGTATTTCCGGAGCGCCGGCTGTAACAATAATAGCATCAAAAGGACTTTCATCAATCCATCCTGTAGTACCATCAGAATATTTGGTAACAATATTGTGATAGCGAAGTTTGTCAAAAAGCCTGCGCGTTTTAACAAAAAGGGAGTGAATTCTTTCTATTGTATATACACGGAATGCAATTTCTGCAAGGATTGCTGCTTGATATCCTGACCCTGTTCCAATTTCAAGAACTCTGTCATCTTTATTTAGTTGCAGCGCATGTGTCATTTCAGCAACAATATATGGTTGTGAGATGGTTTGCTGTTCGCCTATGGGCAGGGGGAAATCACCATAAGCTTGATCCATTAGGGCTTCGCTTACAAAAAGATGCCTTGGAACTTTGCGCATGGCCGCAAGGACATAGGGATCTGTTATTCCGCGCGCTGCGATCTGTTTTTCAACCATTTCTTCGCGCATGCGCTCGTATTTTAAAGAATTTGCTGGCATAATTAATTTTAGCTATCAAATCAAATGGTTTGCGTCAAGGATTTATACGCTGAAGATTTGTTCTTGTCTATACCGAATGCGTGTATTATATGCAAAAACAAAAAAATCTTTTATTTTTTATCTCGGGACAAATTTATGGACAGCGAAAGACATCTAATAGTATCTTTTCTATTAACTCTCCTTATTGTTGGCTTTGGTACGGCTGGCTACATGGCTATAGAAGGCTGGGAGCTTTTAGATGCTTTCTATATGACTGTAATTACGATGGGTACTGTTGGATACGACGAGGTCCATGAAATTAGTAAGACAGGACGATTGTTTACCGTTTTACTTATATTCTTTGGAGTTGGTTACTTTGTGTATCTAGCTGGTGTTGTGGTACAATTTATGGTTGAAGGAAGAATGAGAACCATAATGGGGAGGAGGAGATTGGATAAAAAAATTGATCGATTAAAGAACCATTATATTGTTTGTGGATATGGACGTATTGGAAGGGTCCTCTGCAAAAATTTACAAAGAAAGCCGCTCGATCTGGTCGTTATAGAGAAAAACAGAGAGCTGGTTCCGGTAATGGATGAAGATAAAGTTCTCTATGTCTGCGGGGATGTTTCGGATGAGGCAAATCTTATTAAGGCTGGAATAAAGCGGGCAAAAGGACTTGTTGCTGTTTTAGCTACTGATGCGGACAATGTGTTTCTTGTCTTGACGGCAAGACAGCTTAACCCAGATCTTAATATAGTTGCACGGGCATGCCAGGTCGAATCAAAGGCGAAATTACGGGCAGCCGGGGCAAACAATGTTGAATCCCCATATGAAATGGGTGGTGTAAGTATGGCTCAGAGGATACTTCGTCCCACGGTGACAAACTTTCTTGACCTTGCTTTTGCATACAAACGTAAAGACATTCAGATGGAGGAGATACCCGTAAGTCCGTCCTCTGCTCTATCAAACGTTATGTTGAAAGATTCAGGTATCAGGCAGCAGTTTAATCTTATAATAATTGCAATAAAGAAGTCAGATGACAGCATGTTGTTTAATCCTTCGTTTGAAACGCTTATCAAAGCCGGAGATACTGTTATAGCGGTAGGGGAAGAGGCAAATCTAAAGAAGCTGGAAGATATATTGAATCCATTATTAGGTGGATAGGCTGAAGGTAGTCATTGAGCTTCAGCCTTCAGCCTATATCTTATAAATTATCCTTTCGTCAGTAATTATTATATCAACATGTTTGTCATGTGATTCAACAGGAACTTGCTGAATAATTTGGCACCCAAGAGCTACCGCAACCTTTCTGGTTGTTACAGAAAGTTTAGGAATAAATCTGTCGTAATATCCTTCTCCGGTTCCTATCCTTCCCCCCTTTTCGTCAAAAGCAACTCCCGGGATAATTGCTAAATCAATACAGTCAACAGGTACGATTTTGCAGCGGTTTATATCCGGTTCCAGGATGCCTCTCGGACCAGTTGTCAGGTCATTATCAAGGTCATCAACTTTCATTAATTTCATTTCATGTGTTTTGATATTAAAGGCAGGAAGAATTACAATTTTATTAAAGTCAAAACATCTTTTAATAATATTACTGGATTTAACCTCTGTTTTATTATTGACATAAAGCAAAACAATTTTTGCTTCAAGAAAGTTTGCAAATTCAAACAAGTTGTTCTCAACTTGTTTGGTTTTTTTTGCTATTTCTTTATCAGAAAGATTTTCAAGTATCGTTGCAATATTATTGCGTATTTCTTGTTTTTTCTCTCGAATTTCCTCCATATTATTTCTCCAGAGTAAATTTAACCTAAATCGCTCAACTTAAGTTTAGTTATATTTTTTTAATATATACAAATTAGGCAATTAAAGTCAAGACAACTCGCAATAATCATTGACCAAACAATTGCTCTATGATAATTTTTGTGCCGCATGCCGCATGAGTCTTTTGCATAACGCCCTCTTGCGACCACTTTTCCACTCAACTATTTGACGATATCTGTAATAGCTGTTTTTTAGAAAACATAGGCATTTTATGTTGGAAATCAAGTTTGTTATTCAAAATTTGTCTTTAGTTCAAGAAGTTCTTTCATTGCGAGGTGAAACAGCGGATCTTAAAAGTTTAGCAAGTTGCGATGCAAAACGCAGAGATATTCTTCTTGAGATAGAAGCTTTGAGGCATCGACGCAACAAGGTCTCTGAACACATAGCAATTATGAAAAAGGAGGGCGAAGACACAGAAAATTTTGTAAATGAAATGCGTAAAGTTTCGGGTCAAATTAAGAATTTAGAGAAAATTTTGACCGAAATGGAAGAAAAAGTAAAAAACATCCTTATTGGATTGCCTAACATACCCCACGCATCTGTTCCTGCAGGAAAAGATAGTTCTGAAAATAAAACCATAAAGCAAGTTGGAAAATGTCCGGATTTTGGCTTCGAACCCAAACCCCATTGGTCATTAGGCGAAAGCCTTGGAATTTTCGATTTTGACAGAGCTTCCAGGATTACCGGTGCGCGTTTTCCGCTTTATTTCGGAGCCGGAGCAAGGTTGGAAAGAGCTTTAATCAATTTCATGCTCGATATTCACACTACAGAGCACGGTTATAAAGAAACCCTTCCTCCTTTTATTGTGAACCGGCAAAGCATGACCAACACCGGCCAGCTCCCAAAGTTTGAGGAAGATCTCTTTAAACTGGAAGGGTGGGATTATTTTTTGATACCAACTGCTGAAGTTCCGGTTACCAATATCCATCAGGGCGAGATTCTAAATGAAGATTTGCTGCCGATTATGTATGTTGCCTATACCCCCTGTTTCCGCAGCGAAGCAGGTTCTTATGGAAAGGATACAAGAGGATTGATCAGACAGCACCAGTTCAATAAGGTAGAACTGGTAAAGTTCGCCAGGCCCGAAACTTCTTATGATGAACTTGAAAAACTCTTAAACGATGCTGAAACAATTTTAAAACGCCTTGAGCTTCCGTATCAGGTCATTAGTCTTTGCACGGGAGATCTGGGCTTTTCCGCAGCTAAGACATATGATATTGAAGTCTGGATGCCCGCCCAGGATGTTTATAGAGAAATTTCGTCTTGCAGTAATTTTGAAAGCTTTCAGGCAAGGCGTGCAAATATCAGGTTCAGGAGAAAAGGAAAAAAGGGAACCGAACTTGTCCATACATTGAATGGATCAGGACTTGCTGTTGGGCGTACGGTTGCGGCTATGCTTGAAAACTTCCAGCAGCCGGACGGGTCTGTAATAATTCCCGAAGCACTTCAACCATATATGAAGACTTCGTCAATTCAAAAAGAGAAAAAAACATAATTTTTGATTCCCCCTCCTAATGGCATGGTCGTAGGATTAAGAAATAAAATGTTTATGATAAGAGAATCTTGAAGGGCAGAGTAAAGCGTTTTTTGAACATCGAACATCGAACATCCAACCTTGAACATCGAATGATGAAATCGCTTCGCTCCGCCAGTTTATAAATTGGCATAATACCTTATTCGACGTTCGATGTCGGACGTTCGATGTTGGACGTTCATTTTTTTTAATATGTTCGATGTTCATAGCCTTTTAGCTTGACGGTTACGTCCTTTACAGAAAGAGTTTAGCCATGAAGATTGAAAATTTTCCGGAAGATATCCAGCCATATCTAATTCCCGACCTGACTTCTGATGAGGGGGGGAGGCTTATATATCGCTGTTTGGAATGCGGGCAGGAATACGGTATTGAGAAATTGCTATACACATGTCCGGAATGCGGACAGGTATTGCTTATTTATGATGCAAATTTTGACAGGCTTAAAAAAATTCCGGGAGAATTGTGGCACAGGATTTTTGATTATCGCAAGATGCTCAAAATTTCCGCTCTAAAAGGAATTTATTTATACCATGAATTTATTGGTCCAATTATACCCCTAAATTCCATTGTTTATCTGGGGGAAGGGCATACACCGGTTATTGAAGCAAATTCTTTTTTGCAGAAAAAGGCCGGAATTAAGTTTTACTTTAAAAATGATGGCCAGAATCCAAGTGCGTCTTTTAAAGACAGGGGGATGGCAAGCGCTTTTACTTATATACAGTTTATAGTCAGCAAAGGATATATTTCTTCTGATGTGCTGGCAATATGCGCTTCTACGGGAGATACTTCCGCATCTGCGGCATTATATGCATCTTATCTTAAGCCTCATGTAAAATCTGCGGTACTTCTTCCCCATAAGAAAGTAACTCCGCAGCAGTTGTCCCAGCCTTTGGGAAGCGGGGCATCGGTGTTTGAAATTCCAGGTGTGTTTGACGACTGCATGAAGGTTGTTGAAGCTTTGTCGGAGAAATATAATGTAGCGCTGTTAAACTCCAAAAATGCCTGGAGGATACTTGGCCAGGAGTCATATTCATATGAAATCGCCCAGGATTTTGAATATGATATGAGCGACAAAGTCGTAATATTACCTATTGGCAATGCAGGTAATATTACAGCAGTTATGAGCGGATTTTTAAAGTTTTATGAAACAGGAATTATAAAGACATTGCCAAAAATAATTGGTGTGCAGTCAAAGCATGCCAATCCTGTTTACAAATATTACCTGGAACCTGATGCAGAAAAACGGGAATTTGTTCCTGTAACAGTAATGCCCAGCGTGGCTCAGGCCGCTATGATCGGCAACCCGGTATCAATGCCACGGGTAATTCATCTGGTTGACATTTATAACAGCATGTCTGACAAACAAAAGGTGTTTTTTGTTGAGGTGTCTGAGCAGGACATCATGGACTGGGAACTTTTAGCAAATCGGAACGGGCACATTGCATGTACTCATGGCGGCGAATCGTTGGCAGCTCTTG
This sequence comes from Deltaproteobacteria bacterium, assembly GCA_030272815.1. Classification (GTDB taxonomy): domain Bacteria; phylum Desulfobacterota; class Desulfobacteria; order Desulfobacterales; family ETH-SRB1; genus B13-G4. The sequence continues at coordinate 22,850 of JAJSZT010000030.1, read as the reverse complement.
TTTCAGCATATGAACAAAAAATTATTGAAAAAAATGACGTTGCCATCGTTGATTCAACCGCTCATGCACTAAAATTTTCGGGTTTTCAGAAGATGTATTTTGAAAACAGTTTTCCAGCGGAATTTGAAATTTCTCCAAACCCGGATTTAATTAATTCCCCTGTTTTTATCCGGCCAAAAGATCTTGAAAAGGTTCCTGCGCCCGGCAAACCGTTAACCGGAGAAGATTTTACACGATTTGTCGAACGTACATCAGAAGAAATAGCTAATGCCTTGGATCTGAAAAAGGTTTAAAATAATTCGTAACACTTAACCTTTTTAAAAATATATTCGCTTCAGGTATAATACATTCAAACCATGAAAAACTCACGCATAAGATATCGTAAAGAAAGAATCAGCCATAACTATAAAGAAATTGTAGTAATTGAGCAAACAGCCGGACAAAAAATGTTATTTTATAAAGGATTCTTTCTTAACGATATCTAATACGCTCAGACAGTTTCCTGTTTTGAATGTATCACACCTGAAGCTCACATCTAATTGGTTTGTTTCATAAAGCTAAAGAGTTACAACTTTTTTTCTAAAGGGGAAATAGTTGCATAGAGAATGTTTAAATCATTAATTCCTATCTTTCTATGTTTAATAATATTTACCATAAGCCCTCTTTATGATGTAAACGCAGCTTTTTTATATAAAAGCTATGTGATTCGTAAAGATAAGGGGCGAGATGTTTTGTGCGATCCTTATATCGTTCAGAAAGATGATTGGATATTTAAACTTTTCAGGCAAAGAGGTGAAATTTCACAAAAGGATTTTCCTGAATTTTTAAGCATATTTAAACGTATTAATCCTCACATTCTTAACATAAATAGAATTCTACCCGATCAGCACATTTTTATTCCCTTAAAGATATTGAGCCGGGACTCCATGATGGGCCAATCTTCCGGAATCGTTACCATTCCATTTGTAACCATCTCAAATATACCTGAAATTCTAAAAAACCAGTCGACTGCATATACGGTAAAACAAGGAGATTGTTTGTCGAGACTTGTTACACGAGGATACGGGGCGCTTGACACAACATCAAATGATGAAGGAATAAAATTATACGAGGAAGGAATGAAATTATTCAGACTTATCAATCCAGGGGTTGTTGATCCGAATCTTATTCATACCGGCCAGATAATTTATATTCCCAGTCCATCAATTCGAAACCAGCCCTGGTATAAATCCCTTTTTGATGCTTCCGGCAATATTGTAGAGAAAATTGTGCTGGACGATACAGATGCTTCTCGCGCAAGTGTTAAAGCAGCAGTTGCGGCTGTAACGAGAAAAGAAGATATTATACCATCTCCTTTTGAGCAACTGGCTTATGCCCTGGATGCAAGGCTCCTGAATAAAGGCATATACTACTTTCCAATGCAGGGAGAAGAAGATTTCGGCTTAGATCTTTCTATATTTCCTGTTATAGAGCTTAAAAATCGAAGCAGAATAATTTTTCAGGAAGATGATATACAAGGATATGCTTTGAATGCGGTAAAGTCATTTTGGAAGAATGTAATAATTGTTCCAGCTTCTCAGGAATCATCTTTAGATCAACTGTTTGATTCGGTTATTAATTCAACATTCAAAGATAGTATAAAAAATAAATTGTCCTTTTCAGATCATGGCATAGAAGTAAATATCACTGCAAAATGGATAATTGAGAAGCAATTGGGCGATGAAAATAAAGCTTATCATGTTTGTATAAATTTTATTGAAAATCAGGATGAACGCACACCAGGTTCAATTTGCCGCTATCTTGAATCGCAAGGTCTAATTGTTAAAGACATAATCAAAGATGGAAAAGTTACAAAAAAATATAAGAAAGAAGATGTTAACCACCGGCAATCCGATAAAAACATAACCTTTATCAACACACTGGAAATAAAAGACATTGTTAATGATCTGCTTAAAGCAATGGGTTATAACTATGAGCAGAATATAAAGATTACATTTCCATACGAAGGCATTCAAGTTGAAGCCTTATCAAATCTCATATCGTTAAAAGATGATGCTCCACTGATTGTTGACTTCGGGAATATTTATGGCGAGGCAATAATTGCTATTAAAAAAGCCGGTATGGGTTTAATCCGGATAGATGCTGAGGATAAGATAACTACTGTTATTAGAAAACTTCTCAACGGTATTAGAGTTGATTATACAAGCGATCCAATTTTTTTTGTTGCGAAAAGGTCGAAAAGATATAATGTTTCGTTAACCATACAGGGATTTTTGTTTAAAGATGTTGAAGGGCACAACATACTTATTTCAACAGTTCCTTTACATAACGAGCTGATTCAATTTTTAAGGGATAGAGATTTAAAAGTAGTGATAATAAGTTAGTAATTGCTCAGGTCGGTTAGGCTGAAGGCTTTCAACCTGTGCGGTTAGCCATTAGCGGTTAGCGGTTAGCCGTTAGCATTGAAAAGGGGTGGAAATGAGAGATTTTAGAGAACTTAATCAACAGGTCAATGAGGTAAAGAGGATGTTGAACAGTTTTATCCAAAAGCTAACCGCTAATGGCTAAAAGCTAACCGCACAGGTCGCTTTTATTTTGGAGTAGAAAAGCATGAAAACAAATCGTTTTGTTTTAAGTTTAAGCCTGTTTTTAATTTTTTGTATAGTTTCTTGCGCTGTGAACATTGAAATGCGAAAAAAACAGGAAGAAGCTTCAAGAAATCTCGGTGAAGCATACATGCAGCAAGGGGATTTTTCCGCAGCACTGAGGGAATTTCTAAAAGCAGAAACCCTATATTCCCAAGATCCCTATCTTCAAAATGACCTTGGTCTAGCATATATGGCCAAGGATCGGCTGGACCTTGCTGTAAAACACTTTAAGAACGCAGTGAAATTAAAGCCGGATTATACGCCGGCTAGAAATAATCTGGGGACCGCTTATCTTGCCAAAAAAGAATGGGATTTGGCAATAGCCTGTTTTAAGGAGATTATTGATGATGTCTTATATGCCACGCCCCACTACCCTCTTACAAACCTGGGGTGGGCATATTACAATAAGCATGAATATATGCTTGCAGAAAAATACTATTGCGATGCCCTTAAGCTGGAACCAAATTTTGTAATTGCCTTGCGTGGTCTCGGCCAAATGTATATAGCTATGGGAAGGGCTGCAGATGCTATAACGATGCTTGAAAAAGCAGTGGATAATTATCCGCGTTCTGCTGAATCATATTTTTATCTGGCAAAGGCATACAGTTTATCGAACGAATATAAAAAGGCTATTAGCGCTTATAAAGAGGTGATTGAGCTTGCGCCCGACAGTCCTCTTGCGCATGAGGCAGAAAAAGAAGCTGAAAAAATAAACAGCTCGCTGTGAAAAAAGTCAGATCAGCTTTGCCGACCGCGCTGTTCAAGCCTTACAATTTCTGGAGTAATAAATATTAGGAGTTCTTCTTTGGTGGCTTCTTTATTTGTTGATTTGAAAAACCAGCCAATAAAGGGAATTTTTGATAGCACGGGGACACCCGTATCTGTAGAATTTTTTGTTGTTTTAATAATGCCTCCAATTACAACTGTGTTTCCGTTATCAACTAAAAGTTCAGTCTCAGCACTCTTTGTTGTAAATGATCGTCCTGCTGTGTACTCAACTCCAAGGTCTTTTTTTTCAATTTTTATATTCATTGAAATGCGATCGTCAGGAGTTACGTGAGGTTTAACTTCCAGAACGAGATCTATGTCTTCAAACTCGAGTGTAGTATTTCCGGATTCGTCCAGCTTAAGATATGGATACCGCAATCCCTGTTTAATTGTGGCTGTCTTGTTATCCAATGTTACAATTTTTGGCGCAGATATTATCTTACCTTTCCCCTGGGATTCCATTGCCATCAGTGTAGCATCCAGTAAAAATGGGGTGCCGGCAATCTTCATAAAATTAAAGCCTATGCTCATTGCGCTTGATGTAAGGGGAGCGTTCATTGCCACGTCTCCACTATAACGAAAGCGGTTCCCAAATGCATGAGTGCCGGTATCTGCATTCCACTGGATTCCGATTTCCCTTGAAAAACTGGTGCTAGCTTCTACTATTCTTGCCTCGATAATTACCTGGGTGGTTACCTTATCGAGATTGTTTACTATTTCCCTGGCCTTTTTTATCTTTTCAGCGATATCCGTCATAATAATGATGTTGGTACGCTGGTCAGCGCCGACGCTGCCTCGTTCGGTTAATATATCTTCAATTCTCGGCTTTATATCTTTTTCTGCATCACTGTAGTTAACGGGAATATATTCTGTAACAAGCGGTTCCAAGGCTTTCTTCTCTTCTTTTGCTTTTAACAGCTCGTTATGTTGCTTCTCTTCTTTTTTAAGTGTTTCCGCAGTGGCGATCCTTATTATATCTCCCTCAAAAACCTTGTCGAGCTGGTTCATTTTGAGGACCAAGTCAAGTATCTGGTCCCAGGGCACAGGTTTATCTAAAGTCAGAGTAAGTTTGCCTGCAACATCCTTGTCAATTGCAAAGTTCTTTCCACTCACCTCTCTTAATATTCGAAAAACATTTTTAACGTCGGTTTCATAAAAGTCCAAGGCTATTTTTTCGCCCGTATATTTTTCAGCAACTACACCATCAGGTGCTTTTTCAGCAATTTCCGTTTTTATTTCCTCTTTATGTATGGCCTGAGAAAGAACTTTCTTCCATGCAGGAAGCTTAGCATCTTCTAATGGTCTGGGCGATATTGTTGATGCTTCGAAATGGACCAATAACAGATCCTCATTTTGTTTAATAAAATAAGGCACGGACTCCCTCAGCTCAATTGTGAACATGGAAGTATTTTTCATGGCAGGTGTCTGAACTGGTATAATTCTATCTACTGCGCTTTCAAAACGGGTAGTAATCAGCGGAAATTTACGGTAATCCGGCAATCTGGTATTCAGCAGTTTTAGTTGTAACAATTGGGGTGAAGCTTTTTTTATTCTGTATTCAACAGGTCGAGTTGTTCCAATAATAATGGTCGATTTTCCGGCCTCTTCACTTGAAAAATCAATACGATTAACCCATGCGGGCTTTTTGGCTTTTTCTTCCTTTTTTTCTACCGGCCCAGAGGAAGATAAAGCTGGGGAAGATAAAATTGGGGAAGATAAGGCTTTAGATGGCTTGGAAAATGATATTTTAAGATCGGTTCCTTCATGAGCTGCTTTATAGGGAACATCTTTTTTTAATGATATTTCGATCTTGGATTTATGACCTTCTTCAGTTAGTTCGGAAGCTGTTATTGAGCTGATTATTTCGCTTTCCGGCGAAATATTTGTTTTGATATTATCAAGAAGAGCTGTGTCAGGAAAGTAAAGCAGCACAGCCAGGGGAAGGGGTTGTTTAACAGACATGTAAGTCAACACACGATTCCCCTTAACCAATACATTATATGATTCTGAATCCTTGGAGGTGCTTATTTCAGTTATAAGCTTTGGTTCAGAGGAAATTTCCATATCTTTTTTTGCAGCCATATTTTGAGCACATCCTGTAAATACAGCTATTAAAATTACCAGGAAAATGGCTGTTGCCCTGATTTTTGACAATTTATAATTTCCGTAATTCATATTATTCTTCTCCAGGAGGCTTCTGAAGTTTAAGTTCTCTTTTAACAAGACTTGTTTTGCCTAATATGCTTTCGGCTTCTTCTTCTACAACTACACGGGCCTTTAATATTTTTATTACCCTGCCTGAATTAATGCCTATGCGGGTGCCTTTTTTTATTACAAACCCCTTGCCGGACGCATCTTCTACAAGAGCCTTGTTTCCACTTGATGCGAAGATTATTCCCACAAGCTTTAACTGGCTCAAGTCAACCTTTTCAATAGGGGTGAGCGGAATGCGTTTTTTCTTTTTTCTATCATTTTGATCAGCAAAGGCGGAAGATTGATCTCTGAAAATTGAGGCAAATGGATCTATTTTACCTTTAAGCTTATAACTGACGGTTGTTTCTGATAATTCAATCTTTTGATCAGGTTTTTGATCAGGTTTTTGATTGGGGCTCGTATTTATTTTAGCGGTTTCTGGTTTTAAGTCTTTTTTTATTGTTGCAGAAATTGAGGGTTCAATTTTTTGGACCTTTTTAACTGGCTGTTTTTCCTTTTTTGGCATTACAATCTTTTTACTGATAACCGTTGCTTTTTGGGGCTTTTCTGGTTGATTATCGCAGCCACAATACAAGAAAAGACATGTTATGCAGGTTATATTTAATATTTTGATAATATATTTACGCATCGGCTTTTAACCTTGAACCTATTGCTTTATTTCTTTTTCGCTGTGTTTGCCGCATCCTTTTCTTCAGTCTCTACAAATTTGTAGGTTACAGCCGTACAGGAAGTGTTGAGCATGTCCCCTTCCCTAGGCGTGGCCATCATAATATCTTTTATATTTACTATTCTGGGTAATCTTGAAACTTTATCAAAGAAGAGCCCAACATTGTGGTAATTACCGGCAACTTTAATTGAAACAGGAATTTCAGCATAAAAATCTTTATTAATTTCTGATTCAGGTTGAAATAGTAGAAATTCCAGGCCGGCTTCCTTGCCGGATTCGCTGATGCTGGTTAGCAAAGAAGGAATTTCTTTTTTGTCGGGCAAAGCTTTCATGGCGATTTTGTATTTAGCTTCGGCCAATTTCATATCTTCTCTATATTTGTTAAGCTTAGCAGCCCTTTTTTTAGCTGAAGCGAGCCTTTGTTCAAGAGACTTGTATTCTGAATTTAATTGGTTCAGGTTTTCAAATTTTGGAAGATATAAAAAATAAACAAACAACCCTGTAATTACAATGAAAGTCGCAACACATATCAGGATTCTGTGAACTTTTGATATGTTTCCAACTTTTTCAAATAAGGGTTCAATAGGTTTTAAAAAAATGTCGAATTTCTTCATTATTTATTTGCCTTATCAGTAGTAGCTTTATCTCCAGGCATTTTATTACAGAAAATTACAAATCCTTTAAGATTTGTATATTTATTATACGTTTCTTGTTTTAGGTTCCTTAAATTTACGCTGTCAAAAAGTTTTGAGCCTTCTAAGCGAGTCATAAAATCAGCCACTGTTTTATTATCAAGAGCAAACCCTTTAATTGTAACTACTTCTTCTTTTGCCTCAAGAGATGTAAACCACATCCGCTTTGGAATTACCATAAATGTCATTGTGTCAAGAAGACGGACAGGTTCTTTGCGGTTAAGCTCAAGATTTTTTATTACACCCGTTTTTTTATTGAGGATGTTCAGCCTGTTTTTGATATCCGTTATTTCTTTAATTATTTTGTTGTATTTGGATAGTTTATTTTTAATGTTTTCTACTTTAACATTACAGACGTCAATCTTATTGTTCAACGATATATTATAGTAATACATGGAAAGAGTAACGAATATAATTGAGAGAAAAAATGTCGAGACCTGAAGACGTATGTTCTCTTTTTTGCGTGCAGCTCTATAAGGTAGTAGATTAACTTTTATCATTTGTCATCAACCCTTCTTAAGGCAAGCCCCATGCATATAGATGCTTGAGGAGCTATCTGCTCAAGGTATGAAGGATCAAAATGCTCATCTATATGTAACTTTTTGAAAGGATTAATAGTTTCTACATCAGATGATGTTTCAGCCGCCAGAAGTTGACGGAATTCCTTAATATGGGCGCCACCGCCGCTGAGCATAATACTTTTTATCTGCTCATCAGGGTTTGCCGAATAATAAAAGTCAAGAGCGCGTCTTATTTCGATACTCCATTCGGAAACCACAGATGAAACAATTTGTTTTAGATCATCAGGAGATATTTTGTCCGCCTGTTTACTAAGCTTAAGCTGTTCGGCTTCTGCAAAAGAACAGTCTATAAGAGAGATTATCTTTTGATTTATCTGGCTGCATCCCATGGAAACATCTCTCATGAATACGGAAGAATGGCTTTTCAGTATGTTCAAAGATGTTTTGTTTGCTCCTATATCTATCAGCACTACATTTTCATCAGTTAAGTCATAATTAGCTTCGAAAATATTTTGCAGAGCAAAGGCATCAACATCGATTATACATGGGTTAAGTCCGGCCATTTGAACAAGATTAATATATTCACTAATCATTTCCTTTTTGGCCGCAACCAGGATAACGCTCATTTGATCTGAGCCGGTTTCCGTTTCTCCCAGGATTTGATAATCTATATTAACATCGCTGATGTCGAAAGGGATATATTGTTCTGCTTCCAGATGAATGGTTTCCTGGAGTTGTTCTTCGGTTGCGGTTTGCACATCTATTTTTTTGACAATAACTGAATAACCGCCGATTGATACGGCAACATTTTTTTCTTTTATGTTATTCGCCTTAAATAGTTGACGAATTGAGTCGGCAACATTTTCCGGGTCATTTATATTGCCTTCTTCAATTGCTCCGGGGGCAATACTTATCATTCCGAAATTCTTCAGGGAGAACCCCTTTTTTGTTACCATAATTTCCCCGGCCTTTAAAGCGCTGGAGCCAATATCAAGGCCTACTAAGCGAGGAGATTTTCCAAATATCATTTGATATGCCCTTATTTTCCAAATATCTTGTTTTTATCCGAAAGTTTAAATCCCAGGGCCAAAAGAATCTTTCTTTTGGTTTCCATACGGCACGGCATATTTTTTTCTATTCGAGCAATAGTGATCGGAGAGACCTTTGCTTCTCTTGCAAGTTCGGACTTGCTCATCATAAGAGATTCCCTAATTTTTTTTAAAGAGTTGCCGCTCATAAAAAACCTTACTTTTTGTTATGCATTAACGCCCCCCATTCCCCCTTCGAGGGAGGAAAAAGGGGTATATTATTTCACTTGAGAATTTTCTATGATATTAATTACACTATATTATTATTAAGTCAAGTTAATTATGCATAATTATATATAATTACGTTATGTTGTGCTTCTAATTATTCAATAACTATATATAGTGTAACTAGTCAGGTGGATAGACTGAAGGCTGAAGCTCCCTTCAGCCTTCTACCTTCAGCCTTCTACCTTCTACCTATTTTTTGTTAGCGGCATTGAGAAATACAGGCTAAAGCCCAAGAATACTATCAATGAAAATAAAGCTTTACCTTGACTTTAATGGTTAATTTCCTTATGTTTGCAACAATCTAATTGTAACGGTTGCCAAAATTCATTAAAAAAAACCGTGAACCGTTACTAATATATACCTCGAAAGGCCACAAATTACGGTTTTTCGCTGGCCATGAACACCAATAGCTGCGTTGCTCAGGCTTGCAATAGCCTGCTATTACGCGTCTTCGCGCCTTGCTCTTGATGCTCATTGCTCACCGAAAAAAACGCAATTTGCAACCTTTCGAGGTATAGTTGAATAAAAGCCTATGATACGATTTCTTGAATTTGCAGGGAGACCGCTTGTATTTTTTGTTGAAGAATGCGGCAAAATTATACTCCTTCTGCTGTCAACCATATCATGGATGTTCCGTCCGCCGTTTCGTTTTAGAGTAATTTTTAAGCAGATGGAATTTGTTGGAGTCAATTCCGTTGGCGTTGTTCTGATTACAGGCGCTTTTACAGGTATGGTTCTCGCTCTTCAGACGTATCATGGTTTTAGAATGTTCGGGGGTGAAAGTCTGGTTGGCTCAACCGTGGCTTTATCAATGACGCGCGAACTTGGGCCGGTTTTTACCGCCCTGATGGTGACGGGGCGTGTAGGTTCAGCGATGGCGGCTGAACTTGGCACAATGAAAGTCACAGAGCAGATTGATGCATTAAATACGATGTCAGTCAGCCCCATTCAATTTCTAGTCTTACCTCGTATAATTGCCGCAATATTAATGCTTCCTGTTTTGACAATTATATCTGATTTTGTCGGTATTGTGGGCGGCTATTTTGTTGGCGTTGGGCTTCTAAAAATCAATTCAGGTATTTTCATGGCCAGAATGATTGACATTGTTGATCTTGAGGATATTTTCAATGGGCTTATAAAGGCTGCGTTTTTTGGATTAATTCTTTCTCTTGTAGGTTGTTACAAGGGAATATATACAATCGGCGGCGCTGAGGGAGTTGGAAGAGCAACAACACAGTCGGTGGTCTTGTCATCGGTATTGATTTTTATTAGTGATTATTTTCTTACGGCAGTCATGTTCTGATGATCAAACTAATAAAGATAACCAAATCATTTAACAGCCAAAAAGTTCTGGACGAACTTGATCTTAATATAGATTCTGAAAAGATTACCGTTATTATTGGTCAGAGCGGAGGAGGTAAAAGCGTTCTCTTAAAGCATATTATAGGTCTTATAAGGCCTGATTCAGGGCAGATTATCATTGACGGAATTGACATTACAAATCTAAACGACAAAAAGCTTAATGAAGTACGAAAAAAGTTTGGTATGCTTTTTCAGGATGCAGCCTTATTCGACTCGATGACGGTAGGTGAAAATGTAGCTTTTCCACTAAACGAACACGCGCGGTTATCAAGAAAAGAGATAAATAAAATAGTTGATGATAAGTTAAATCTTGTTGGATTGGAAAATGTGACACACAAAATGCCTTCGGAACTATCCGGTGGTATGCGCAAGCGAGCTGGACTTGCAAGGGCTATTGCGCTGGATCCAAAAATCGTACTATTTGATGAGCCCACAACAGGTCTGGATCCTATAATGCGCGAAAGCATTGACAAACTTATTGTAGCGACACAGAAGAGGACAAAAGCGACTTTTGTTGTTATTAGTCATGATATTGAGTCCACCTTTACGATTGCACATAAGATAGCCATGTTATATCAGGGTAAAATTGTTGCTGTTGGGACACCGGATGAAATACGTTCATCAAATAATTCTTTTGTTAAACGGTTTATTAAGGATTTAAGAGATTGAGGGATTTTCTTTGTCAAATTTAAGTACAGAAGCAAAAGTGGGAGTTTTTGTTGTAATTGGAATGATACTTCTTGGCTACATGTCCATGCGGCTGGGTAAGCTTGGTTTTAAAATGGATAAAGGATATGAAGTTAAAGTATATTTTGATTCCGCCTCCGGCCTCGCAGAAGATGTTCCGGTTGAGATTGCGGGTGTTGAAGTGGGCAGGGTCCGCAAGATTTTGCTTGAAGACGGGAAAGCGCTGGTAATTCTCCGAATAGATTCCAATATTAAGCTTCGAAAAGATGTTAAAGCTTTAATCAGAAGCAGGGGAATACTTGGTGATAAATATGTTGTGCTTATTCAGGGCTCCCCGGCAGCTCCCTTGATTGAACCAAACGGGCGCATTATCAGCACTACCACTGCAACAGATTTGGAGAGTCTGATGAATGTTCTCGGAGATGTGGCAAAAGATATCAGCAAGCTGACACAGTCGTTTGCGAATGTAATGGGAGGTGAAAAGGGCGAAGCTTCACTTCGTTCAATAATTGATTCTATGAAGGCTGTGGCTGAAACTCTGAACAGAACTGTGCAGGAAAACAACGAAGGACTTGTAAAAATAATAACAAATCTTTCCGAGTTCTCAGCGACAATAAATGAAATTTCATCAAAGATTAATAAAGGAGAAGGAAGCATAGGGAAATTAATTAACGAGGAAGATACTGTTAAAAGGTTAAACGGAACACTCGCGTCGCTTAAAGAAATAACTGAAAAGATAAACAGGGGAGAAGGATCATTAGGAAAGCTGATTAATGAAGAAGAAACTGTTGAAAATGTAAATTTAACTCTTACCAGCGTAAATGATTATATGCAAAAACAGGAATCCTTTAGAACATATCTGGATTACAGAGGAGAATATCTTTTTGACAGCGAAGAAGTTAAATCCTATCTTACTCTTCGTATTCAACCAAGGGAGGACAAGTATTATTTGCTTCAGATTGTTGATGATCCGAGTGGAATGGACTCTGAAACCGATATCACAACTACTACAAACGGAGTAACCACAAGAGAGCATATTGAAAAGAACGAAAAAAATGAAATTAAGTTTTCAGCCCAAGTTGCCAAGCGTTACTATGACCTTGGCTTGCGCGGTGGAATTTTTGAATCTACAGGCGGTTTCGCATTTGATTACTATTTTTTCAAAGATCGCCTGACTCTCTCGGTGGAAGCCTTTGATTTTGATTCAGACAGCAATGCTCACTTGAAATTCAAAGCAGATTTTATACCATTTAAGCATTTATATATCACTTCGGGCTTTGATGATTTTATAAGCGATGAAGGGAATGAATCTTTTTTTATCGGGGCTGGAATTAACTTTTTAGATGAAGATATTAAAACGCTTCTTTCGAACGTGCCATTTTATAAATAATAATTCATAATATTTTTTCTTTTGCTATTTCTAAATAGCTGGAATTTTTATAGTCAGAAATAATTTTGTTAAAAGCCTCAATGCTTTTGTTTTTGTTCCCCATTTCAGCATATAGTCGTCCTAAATTAAAAAGGGTTTCATCTTTATTTGCATCATTAGATCCAGACATAATCATTTCAAGATATTTTGCAGCAGTATTGTAATCTTTTTTTCCTTCCTTAGAGTATGCAAGACCGCTCAATATAAGGTTTTTAACAAACGGATTATTTTCAAAGTCTGAAAGGGCTTTATTATACAATTCCGTCGCTGTATCAAAATCACCAGCATTGTAACAGATATTTGCATACATAACCCTTGCTATTTTGGCGCTATCTTTTCCCCAATTATTTTCAATAATCTGATTAAAATCATTTGCCACTTCCTGGTATGCTTTTACAGCTCCTTGTTCGGTTTTAATTTTTTCATATTTGGCCAAACTGTTTGCAAGCATAACAGAAGCTTTGCTTTCAGCTCTGTCTGAATAATAATAGACTGAAGAACAGACTATTATTATAGCAAAAATCACTCCCACTGCAGATAACATTGGAACTTTATATTTTGCTAAGAATCCAAGAAATTTTGCTGAGAAAGAGATAAATTTATCAGGTTGTTCAAGCTGTCGTTTCCGGGATCGGCTTACGCGTTTTTTTGCCATAATTCCTCCGTTATTATGATTTCAATTTACCATACTAAAGACTTGTGAATCCATCCCTTGTCTCCATCAGCATGCTGAACATGAATCCAGTTGCCTTTGCGCTTTAAAATTTTAAATGGAACACCTTTTTCGGTAGTGAATAAAATTTTAAATTTGGTGCCTGGGCCTGATCGTAAATTGCATTTGTTCTTGTTTGTAATAACCGTTGATATTTTACGGACAAGAGACTTGTGAATCCAACCTTTATCATCCTCAAAATCACGAAAATGGTACCAGGTTCCTGTTTTTTTCAAAACAAGAATCGGATGATATTTTGCGACCTGCCACAATACATCGTATTTGGTTCCAGGTCCGGATCGTATGTTGGCAACAGAGGGCGCAACAGACAGGCGTTCAGCAAATGCAGTACTGCTGAAAATAATTACCAGAACTATCGAAATAGAAAAAATTGAATAAGTTTTCATTGCGAAATAATTACCACTTCACATATCCCTTCAAGGGATTTTTTAAAATTAATTGCATCCTCTTTTGATCCAACAATTGAATCAAAATGCATGGGGATTGCGATCTCAGGTTTCAGGCGTTTTGCTGCCTCAACAGCTTCTTCAGCGGTCATCACATAAGTGCCCGAAACCGGCAGCAAGGCGATATCAACTGCAAATTTGTCCATTTCAGGGATAAGGTCTGTATCTCCGGCATGATAAATCCGGATTCCATCAATAGTTATAATGAAGCCTAACCATCCATTGGTTTTTGGATGAAAAGCCTTGTTGGTATTGTAAGCTTCGACCGCTTCGATATCGATTCCAGAGACATTTATTTTGTCTCCTGGTTTTACAACTCTGACATCGCCTGAAAGTTTTTTGGCTGAATCCGCTTCAGTAACGATTACAGTGCCTGGTTTTATTGTTTTATCAATATCTTCAATTGAACAATGATCATAGTGAGAATGAGTAATCAGGATTATATCTGCGGGCACGACTTCCTTTATCTGGAATGGATCAATGACAATTATTTTGTCATGCGCATTTATTGCGAATCCGGAATGTCCAAGCCATTTAATATTTTTCAGCATTTTGTGTGGCATGTCTATCCCCCTTTCAATTATACAGTAACCGTCAACCTTCTATACATGAAATATAAACCTAAATTGAGTTTTTACAACTGAGTCTCTTGCTTCTTGTCAGCCTCTGGCTGATATGTTTTGAGTGTAACCAAAATAGAACATCGTTAATTGGAAAAAACCAAAACGTAACAGTCCATCCCTATCGTCATTCCGGCGAAAGCCGGAATCCAGTTAAACAATACCCTTTCCGCATGGATTCCGGCTTTCGCCGGAATGACGGGGGAGAGTTGGATTCTGGATAAATGTTTTATTTTGGTTACACTCATATGTTTTCAACCGTTAACTGTAAACTGTTAACCGTGAACGGTTTGTTATATTATGCACTATAAAACAAAAGTACAGGCAATTCAACACAGGTTAGTTTGTTGCCGTAAACAGCACCGGTATCAATCCCTATTTTGTTGGGCTCTACCAATGGTTCCGCATAAGGTGTATGCCCAAAAACAACTATTTTCCCAAAATCAAAATCCGAGTGTACGAAATCTTCACGTATCCAGAGAAAATCTGCAGGATCCTGCATTTCGAGCGGGATATTTTCTCTAAGCCCGGCATGCACGAATATATAATTATCACTTTCATAATAAAGTGAGAGTGATTTAAAAAAATCAAGGTGTTCTAGAGGTATCGGGGGGGAACCAGCCATCCGGCTTCTTTTCATGTAGCTTTCCAAAGTCGGCTGTCCTCCATTTATTAGATATGTTAGCCTGTCTTTTCCTGAAAGATATTTTTCCAGCATCTCCTCGTGGTTTCCTTTTAAAAATACAATTTTTTGAAAATGCTTTTTTAAATCAATCAGATATTCAACAACATCAAAAGAACTGGGACCCCTGTCAATATAATCTCCCAAGAATAACAGGATATCATTATTGCGATCTATCTTAATTTTATCCATAAGTGCACACAGCTTATCAAAACATCCATGGATGTCCCCTATGGCAAATATTTTTTCCATCAATTTCAACCTCAATTGAGCGATTTTTGGCTCGACCTGCACTGACCTCTTGCGCATCAAGGATTCGCGAAAATCCTCGATATATCCACGGGTATGCCTGCGGTTTTCGCAAACCCTTATGCATCAAGATCTCAGCACATCTCTTCCCCAAAAAATCGCTCAACTTAGGTTAAACCTAAAATCTTTCCACCCTGATAGATACAAAAGGCTGCCGCCCAGGCTATAGAAGTACTATAGACTATGCTGAACAAAGTCCATTTCAGGGAACCGGTTTCCCGGCGTATTGTTGCTATTGTTGCGACACAAGGAAGATATAACAATACAAAGATCATTAATGAAAGTGCGGAAAGAGACGTCATTTCAGAAGATAAAAGTGCGTTTTTGAGAGCATCCGGTTCATCTGTTTCTTCGGCAGCATAGAGTATTCCGAATGTGCTTACTACGATTTCTTTTGCAACAAAACCGGTAAGAAGCGCCACACTGCCACGCCAGTCTATGCCAATGGGAGCAAATACAGGGGCTATGGTTTTTCCAATGCGGCCCATGAAAGATTTTTCAGTCTTTTCGGCTTTTTCAGCCAGTTTAAGTTTTGTAATTGCTGCTTTTTTTTGTTTTTCCGTAAAAGACGCATTGATATTATTTATTTCTTCATTATAATCCATTGAATAGTTTATGTGGCGTGGAAAAGCCGTGAGCATCCACACAATAACCGAGCCAACAAGAATAATACCCCCCATTTTTTTCAGGAACATCTTGCTCCTATCCCACATATGGATAATAAGGCTTTTTATCATTGGAACCCTGTATGGGGGCAGCTCCATCACAAATGGAGCGTCAGCGCCTTTAAATAGTGTAGAACGGAATAAGCGTCCGGTTATAATTGAGAGAATAATGCCGGTAATATAAATTAAAAATATTACAGTTCCTGCTTTGGCACTGAAAAAGGTGCCGGCAAGCAAAATATATATTGGCAGTTTGGCTGAACAAGACATAAATGGAGTTATTAGTATAGTAAGGATTCTGTCTTTATTGCTCTCAAGAGTGCGGGTTGCCATGATTGCAGGGACACTACAGCCGAATCCCATGAGCATTGGTATAAAGGATTTGCCGTGCAGCCCTATAAGATGCATTATCTTATCCATTAGAAAGGCCGCTCTTGCCATATAGCCTGTATCTTCAAAAATTGCGATAAATAAGAAAAGTATCAGAATATTTGGAAGAAAAATTATAACGCTTCCAACACCTGCTATTATTCCGTTTAATAGAAGATCTTTAAAAAGACTATCAGGAAGAGAGGGTTCTAATATTGCTGCCAACCAGTTGACTCCGCTATCTATCCATTCCATTGGATAGGATCCAACAGCAAAAGTCGTCTGGAACATAATCCATATAAAGAGTATAAAGATAGGGAACCCGACAAATCTGTTCGTAAGGACGAGGTCAACGTTCCTTGAAGTGTCTACGCGCCGTTTTGTTGATTTTGTTACAACCTCCTTTATGATTCCGGCGATAAATCCATATCGCTCATCTGTCATTACTATTTCAGGATCCTCATCAAAACGGTCCAAAAGATGCTTGCGATGCGTCCCGACTTCCCGAAAAATTTCCAGGCTTTTATTTCCGGTTTTTTGACGAATGTGTTCTCTAACGATTTTGTCATTTTCGAGAAGCTTTATAGTCGTCCATCTTATATTATAAGGAAGATTTTGTTCTATGCGTTCTTCGATGAAGCTTTGAAGTTTTGAGATGGAATTTTCAATATCGTTGCTGTATTTGACCTTGCGTTTTTGGGAGATCTTTGATTTTGACTCGGCCAATTTTATGGCCGCTTTCAGCAAGCTGTCAATGCCTGTATTTTTGTTTCCTATTGTGAAGACTACCGGGACATCTAGAAGCTCAGACAGCTTATTGGCATCAATTTTGGTTCCTCGTGAAGTTGCAACGTCGGCCATATTCAGAGCAAATAAGACCTTGCAGTCAAGTTCTCTTAACTGCGTAGCCAGGTAAAGGCTGCGCTCAAGGTTGGATGCGTCAATTATATCGATAACAACATCCGGGGACTCTTCAATAACAAAATCCCGTGCAACAATTTCTTCTATGGAAAAAGGGGTTAAACTGTAAGTTCCGGGAAGATCGATAATTTTAAGATCATGCCCGTATTTACTTACAGAACCTTCTTTCTTTTCAACAGTAACACCCGGCCAGTTCCCTACCTTTTGTCTTGTTCCGGTAATGTTATTGAATATTGTTGTTTTGCCTGAATTTGGGTTTCCTGCAAGGGCTATTGTAATATTTTTTTTATGCATCAAAGGTCTCTATAATTTATCGACAGTTATATTTGCAGCTTCTTCAACTCGAAGGGATATATGATACCCCTTTATAATCAGTTCAAGCGGATCTTTCAAAGGCGCATATTTTTCTACGTAAATTTCTGTCCCCTTGGTTAGTCCCATCTCAAGCACCCTTCTGCGCAAGGCTCCATTCCCTCCCACACGGACAATTATTCCAATTTGCCCCTCTTTCATTTTGCTTAATAACATTATAAAAACCCCATAATTAGATAGTGCCTGAACGAAAACTGCTAATTTTCCCAATTTCTGCGTCAGGCTTAAATTTTAATCCTCAAAATACTCCATGTATTCCTGCGGTTAAAATTTGCGCCTTCCTTGAACTTGAAAAAATTTTCTATTTTTCGTTCGGGCACTAGCTAATCGTCTGAACAATTATTTTCTGCGCCAGTCCGTGTCCGATAGCGTAACGGTTGCAATCTAAAGCTATAACCATCTGTCCGAGTCCGCTGTTGGTAATGACATCAATCTCGTCTCCAATTCTCAGCCCCATGCTTAATAAACGCATGCGTGCAGTTGATCCGCCGGTAAAATCTTTGATTATGAGTCGTTCACTCTGCTTTGCCATTACAAGGGGCATAAGTTTTAAATGGTCTTTAAGACATTCTGAACAAATACCATAGATTTCCAGCTTATGCTGGAGCATGTGGAAACCATAAGCACGGGACACTTGTGTTTGTAAATTTTCAATCTTTTCGTTTTGGAACTCAATAATTTTTTTGCATTTTGTACAGATCATATGATCGTGATGCTGGCAGAGATGCCTGTGCTCATACCGTACAGGTCCGCTATTAAATCTGGTTTTTTGGGCAAAACCGAAGCGGCATATAAGTTTAAGCGTTTCCCTGACAAAGTCGGGGTCTAATTCATATCCGTTTTCTTTAAGAAGCTGAATTATTTCATTCACGGTAAGGTGATGTTCGGTTTGAAGAAAGACTTCAAGTACCTTGAATCTATCTTCAAAATCAGAAATATTTTCTTGCTTAAAAAGCTTTTTGAATTGTTCCTTTTCCTGGTTGTGAACTTGCTTCATGTTAATTCCTTATTGAGAATGATTTTCAACAATAATGCTGGATTAAGTGGTTGTCAATAAGGCTTGTTAAAAGGAAAAGTGCTTTTGCGTGAAGAAGATAATCTTATCTGGAGTGGCCGGGTATTTCATAAGTAGTACATGAGCCGCTCGAGCAAGTCCTTGTTGTGGCGCTGGGTTTATTGCTGGAATCAGAGCTGTCTCCCATTGCAAAATTAGTAGAGCTGATGATTCGTTCAAAATTCTCTGATTTACATTCGGGACATTTAAGTTCAACTTCCTCATCTTTATTCATAATAAGCATCTCAAAATAGGCCTGGCATTTTAGACACTTAAATTCATATATAGGCATTTTTTACTCCTTAAAAAACTTGTTTAATAGTAGCAGTTCACGGTTGTCGGTTCACAGTTCACGGTTGTCGGTTCACAGTTCACGGTTGATCAAAACATAAAACTGTTAACTGTAAACCGATAACCCCTGAACCCATGACTTACAGTTTAAGATATTTTGTTAAGGCTTTTTTTACAGCCATGGCATTTTGTGCCGCTGTATTTTTGCTGTTGTCAATAATCACTTCTGCAAGAGGGTTTTCTTCGTACGGAATGTCAACCCCTATCACCTTGCCCAAATCTTCAAACTTTGAGCCCTTTTGCTTTCTTTCCAAAGCCCGAAGGTACATTTGCGAAACAATATGACCATTTTTGCGTTTAGATTCCCGTTCTATACATACTGAAAGAGGGCATTTTATCATTATCTCCGCAAAACGCTTGATTTTTTTTCTGGCATTATCACGGTATAATTGTTTATGAGCGGTGGCATCTATTATGACATTAATCCCATTTTGCACATTTTCTGCCGCAAGATCAACCAGTTTTTTATAGACAAAAGCACGTTCGCTATCAGTATATTCTGGTTTATTAACATATTTTTTTCGTATTGCATCAAGCTCAATTCGTTTACAGGTTATTCCTTCATCAGCCAGCATATCATATACAAGCTTTGATATTTTACTTTTGCCTGAACCGGGAAGCCCTGTAAACCACACAGCCCAGCCTTTATTTGAGATATTTGTTGATTTCATCCATATTCACTGTATCTGTTGCCAAAATATTTCTTGTGAAGTTAAAAAGCTTTTTGCGTACATCTGCAGGATGGTTTGGATACCATTCAGGAGAAGCTATTACAAGACATCTGAAAGCATAAAAAGGTTGAATAACTTTAAAAATTTCCTGATCTTTTGTCTTTTCCAGATAGGTTTCTATAAAAATATCGTGCAGTTTTTTATATTCACCATCTAATTTGCCGTACTTCAGGAGAGAATAGAGCAGATAATTGATACTCAATGTGGAAACATCATCAGCAGCCTCCCCGTATTCTCCCCTGCTTCGATCAAATGTTGAAAAATCGGTTCCTTCTCTAAATTTGATATTCCACGGATGAAAATCACCGTGTTCACGGCACAGGCGGTGGGTATATTGTTTTAGCTTCCAGCGCCATTCAACGCAACGCTTTTCAATATCACAAAAAGCAGCATCTGAGAAAAATTCATAATTTTCCGGGTATCCATCAACAATTCCCATTATGCATTCACCATGCCCAAGAAGCTCTCTAACTTTTCTTGTATAAAGATCCGGTCCATCTTTTTTTTCGCTGTGAATTTCAGCCAGATACTCGCCAAGCGCTTTTACCCTTTCTATATCAAGATCGGTTAGGGTCTCATTTTTAAGGCGCTTTAAATCTAAAAAGTAATCAGTTCCTTCGACTTTTTCCGTGAGTAAAAAAAAGATGTTTGCATTTCGAACAGAATGAGCTGTCCCTTCAGGGTTGAAATATCCAACATCCAGGGGATGGGCGTGTTTAGGAAGGCGTTGGCCGGCATCATACTGAAACATCAAAACGTTAGCTCTGTCCCACAAATACTGGTGGCCGTATTTATCTTTTCGCATTGTAGAAAATACGACCGAGCGGTCTTTACCTTCTTTGCGAAATGTAACCAGAAATGTATCTCCATAGCCTAACTTTTTTATTGTATCAGTAAAGCTTCCAAGCTTTTTGACCCCAAGAATTTCTATCTTTTCGCTAAAACGTTCTTCCAAATATTTTTTTAGTGCATCTATCTTAATGGGAATGTTTATTAATTTATCAATCATTTTTTTCGCTTTCTTCGTTCATGTGGTAACTGGGGCTCCTTGAGCTACAGCAGCCACCCCACCGACAAGAACAAATTCTACACCAGCTTCATTGAGCCCCTTAAGCAGAGCGCTTAGAGTTGATGGTAATGAAAATCTAAAAGAAAAATTATAGTTCACTGATAGAACTGATATAAAATTCCCAATAAAGCTAAAAATGTAGTTTGATTTTAAGATCATACAATGTTTTTTCATTTTGTTTACGCTCAATTAGGGTGTAATGTTGCCTACTAATAATTATTTTATGTTAAAAATAAAAAAAGTCAAATATTTACAGAAATCAAATTTATCGCTTTTCCACCATTTTAGTGGACATACTGAAAAGTTAGGATTATATAATCTATAAACTTGGAAGTATGCAATGTTAAAGAGAAAAAGTGATAAAAAAAACCACCTCGAAAAATGGATATTTTAAAAGAGAAAGGATTTGATTTTGGTTTTGATCCCAGAGCCTGCAAGAACTGCCCTGGCTACTGCTGTACCGGTGAACCAGGCAACATCTGGGTTAATAAAGAAGAAATTAGAAAAAATTGCCGACTTTCTGGATTTATCTTCTGAATATTTTATCAAATATTATTTAACAAAAATTCACTATAGATATTCTCTTAAAGAACTCAAAATAAGAGGCAATTATCAATGTGTATTTTTTGATGATAAAAATAAGGATTGTTCAATCTATGAGGTTAGGCATAGACAGTGCAGAATATTTCCTTTCCGGGATTATTTTAAAAATAACATAGAAGAAGCAGCAAAAGAATGCCCTGGAATTAAAATATGTTGCATTTTATAAAATCGATATATTATACTTTAAAAGTAATAGGCCAATAACGTTACGTTCTTATTAAGAATAATCTTAAAATTTACAAAACGTAACAAAATTCAAAAAAACGAAAAAAAATGCAAATAATCACTGGCCGTTTTATTAAGGTTTTTTTTGTATTATCCATCACGATTTTTTTAAGCTTTCCTTCCCAAGTTCTATCCCAGACTAAAGACCAAAATTCTGAGCCCAAAGAAACGGAGCAAACTTCACTCTTAATACAAAGCGCAGATACTCCCGTTCTAGGGAAAAAAATTGATAAAGCTGGAGAAAAAATAGGAACGGGAATTGAAAAATTTGGAGAAAAGGCCTCGTCACATATTGGTGGATGGATAAATGCAAAGGCTTTTGCCGACATAACATGGCTAAAGCTGATGGTTTGTCTATTTTTGCTGTTTCTTGTAGTCCTTATTGAACGTATCGTTAAATTCATAATTCAGAAAAAGAAGCGTAGTATATCTCAGGAAGAAGATATCATGTCCTGGACCAAACTTTTTCTTGAGGCAATTGAGAAACCGCTTTCACTTGTCATCTGGATTTATGGAATCTATTTAGCGCTATCTCCTCTTTTAGCTCATTTTAAAGCCCCAGATGGCACCAATCTTGTCCATAGTGTAGCGCAAAGAATTGCCGATATAGGCGGGATACTTGCAATTATCTGGCTCGCCTTCCGTTTAGTTCAAATCGTTGATGTAAAGTTGAAGAAATGGACTGCTTCCACTGAAAGCACCATCGACGACATGCTTGTTCCTCTTGTAGGAAAAACATTAAGGATATTTATCATAATTATTGGTGTTATGATAATTATTCAAAACCTTACAGGCCTTAAACTAGGCCCACTCATTGCTTCCCTCGGAATAGGTGGTCTGGCAGTAGCCCTGGCAGCCAAAGAATCTATTGCCAACTTTTTTGGGACACTTACAATTCTATTTGATAAGCCCTTTCAGGTTGGAGAACGCATAGTTATTGACAACTATGATGGTGTTGTTGAATCAGTGGGATTTAGAAGCACAAGTATCAGGACTCTGACAGGCCATCTGGTCACTATCCCAAATGAAAGAGTTGTGAACTTAACACTTGAAAATATAGGACGCAGGCCCTATATCAGATGGCTCACAAATATCACTATAACTTATGATACGCCTCCAGATAAAGTTGAAAAAGCAGTAAAAATCATAGAAAATATACTTGACAACCATGAAGGAATGAACAAAGATTTTCCACCAAGGGTCTTCTTCAACAACTTCGATGATTGCAGCGTCAATATCATGGTTGTTGCATGGTATCATCCTCCCAACTATTGGGATTTCCAGGCATGGATACAGAAAACATGTCTTGTAATTATGAGGGAGTTCGAAAAAGAAGAAATCGAATTCGCTTTTCCAACCCAGACTGTTTATCTTGCAAACGATGAAAAACGTCAGC